>JAJQEA010000376.1 GCA_021201905.1 Clostridia bacterium | reverse complement strand
GATTGTGTACTCCATTTACAGGGATGCGTTTTTTTAACTACAGGTTTGGAAGCGCGGCGGCGCAGTCCGTCATACTGTTTGCCATCATCATGGTCATGACGCTTATGATGTTTAAGGCAGAGAAGAAAGGAGTCAGCTATTAATGGAACAGACACTGGCCATAAAGGGCCGCGGCAGGGTAAGCCGCGAGGAAATTATTAAAATACAGGAGGAAGCCAACCAAAAAGCCATGACTGTAAGGAGAGTCAGGACAGGAGCCCTGATTGCTGCCAATGTGCTGGTATCCCTTTTCGTTCTTCTGCCGCTGCTGTACGCGGTCAGCGTGGCATTCATGCCGCCTGGCGAACTATTCACCACGGAAATGAATCTGGTGCCCGGGCAGCCCACGCTGGACAATTTCAGGCAGGCCCTGGTGAAAATACCGCTGGTGCGGTTTGTGTGCAACTCCTTTATCACAGCCGGGCTGATAACAGTGGGACAGATTATTTCCTGCTCCCTGGCGGCGTTTTCCTTCTCCTTCCTGGAGTTTAAGGGCAAAAACGTACTTTTCATGCTGGTAATGGCCACCATGATGGTTCCGGGAGAGGCCACCATCATATCAAATTATCTGACGGTGAGCCAGTGGAACTGGCTGGATTCCTACCAGGTGCTGATTGTGCCCTATCTCACGTCGGCAATGGGAATCTTTCTGTTCCGGCAGTTTTATAAATCATTTCCCATCTCGCTGTACGAGTCCGCTAAGATAGACGGCTGCGGAAATCTCAGGTTCATTTTCCGCATCCTGCTTCCGCTTACCAAGTCGGCCATTGGGGCCATGGCGGTGTATACCTTTATCAATGCCTGGAACATGTATATGTGGCCTTTGCTGGTGACCGGATCCAATGAAATGAGAACCGTGCAAATTGGTATCAGCATGTTAAACAGCGTGGACGCCCAGTCCATCACCTTGATGATTGCAGGCGTGGTTATGATAATCCTGCCGTCCATTTCCATCTTTATACTGGGACAGAAACAGCTGATACGGGGCATGTTCTCGGGAGCAGTAAAAGGTTAGGCACACCCGGAAACATTTATGGAATCAAATGAAATAAGAATTAATTATAAACGGAGGAATAACAATTATGAAAAAGAGATTAATCGGTTATGCTGCAGTGTTACTGGCAATATCCATGCTGGCAGGGTGCGGTGCGCCGGCAGCGGGAACGGGAGATACCGCGGGCTCCCAGTCAGGTGCGGCCCAGTCGGGCGCGTCCCAGGCAGAGGGTTCTCAGGCAGGCACATCCCAGGCAGATAGCTCCCAGTCGGGCGCATCCCAGACAGATGCCTCCCAAAATGCAGGCCCAGAGGGCGCTTCCATCACCTTCTGGCATTCCATGGGCGGAGTGAACGGAGAAGCATTGGAGTATCTGGTTAATAAGTTTAATTCAGAAAACACCATGGGAATCCAGGTGGAGGCCCAGTATCAGGGAGAGTATGACGATGCCATCAACAAACTGAAAAGCGCCCAGATTGGCAATATGGGTGCGGATTTGGTGCAGATTTACGACATTGGAACCAGGTTCATGATTGATTCCGGGTGGGTGGTCCCCATGCAGGAGTTAATGGACGGGGACGGATGGGATAAAACACAGATTGAACCTAACATCGCCGCGTATTATACTGTAGGTGACACCTTATATTCCATGCCCTTTAACTCATCCACTTCCTTGCTGTACTACAACAAGGATATGTTTGACAAGGCGGGCATTACCCAGGCGCCCCAGAGCCTTGGGGAGATCGGCCGGATTGCCGGTGATTTGGTAAACAAGGGTGGGGCCGGAGAACCTATATCCCTGAGCATTTACGGTTGGTTTTTCGAGCAGTTTGCCTGCAAGCAGGGACAGAATTATGTAAACAACGGAAATGGACGTGAGGTAGCTGCTACCGCAGTTGAATTTGACCAGAACGGAGCGGGAGCAAAGACACTGGCGGCCTGGAAGGAACTGTACGACAAGGGATACGCGCCCAATGTAGGCAGAGAAGGCGACGCGGGACTGGCGGATTTCAGCTCCGGCAAGTCAGCCATGACCCTTGGCTCCACTGCTTCCTTAAAGCAGATTCTGGAAGACGTAAATGGCAAGTTTGAGGTAGGAACCGCTTATTTCCCCATGGTCAGTGACAGCGATAAAGGCGGAGTGCCCATTGGAGGCGCCTCTCTCTGGGCCCTGAACAATGAGGATGAGGCTAAGAAGGCCGCCACATGGGAGTTCGTCAAGTTCCTTGTTTCACCGGAGAGCCAGGCTTACTGGAACGCCCAGACAGGATACTTCCCTGTGACTGTGAAGGCCCATGAGGAACCTGTATTTAAGGAGAACCTGGAAAAATATCCCCAGTTCGGTACTGCCATTGACCAGCTTCATGATTCCACTCCCCAGTCAGCAGGCGCTCTGCTCAGCGTATTTCCCGAGGCCAGGCAGGTGGTTGAGACGGAGATAGAGAACATGCTTAACAGTGGAACCAGCCCGGAGGAGGCCGCGTCTAAGATGGCGCAGCAGATTAATAAGGCTATTGAGGAATATAACCTGCTTAATGAGTGATAATCCCAATGAATGATAATCATGGATTGGAGGGTATACTGAGTATGAAGACACAGGTTTGGGCCCACAGAGGCGCATCGGCTTACGCGCCGGAGAATACACTGGAGGCATTCCGGCTGGCAGCGGAAATGGGAGCCGACGGGGTGGAGCTGGATGTCCAGTTAAGCAGGGACGGAGCGCTTGTGGTGGCTCATGATGAGACCATCGACAGGGTGAGTAACGGCACTGGGTATATAAAGGATTATACTCTGGCCCAGCTGAAGGAGCTGTCCTTTAACAGGCTGTTTCCCGCCTTTAAGGACGCCCGGATTCCCACGCTTTGGGAAGTCTATGAACTGTTAAAGCCTGCGGGACTGACGGTGAATGTGGAGCTTAAGACCGGCATCATACTCTACCCTGAGATTGAGGAAAAGGTACTGGATCTCACTGCTTCCATGGGGATGGAGGACAGGGTGATTTATTCATCCTTCTGCCATCCCAGTCTGGTAAGGCTTAAGGAACTGGACAGCGGCCTTAAGACAGGGCTTCTGTACTCGGACGGCTGGATTGGCGCACCAGCCTATGGGCGGCATACAGTGGGGGTGGATGCCCTGCATCCGGCACTGTATCACATGCAGGATCCGGATCTTATCCCGGCTGCCAGAAGGCAGGGACTGGCAGTGAACGTATGGACGGTCAATGAAGAACCGCATATGGAAATGCTGGTGCGGCAGAAAGTGGACGCCATCATCACCAACCGGCCGGACCTGTGCAGGCGGGTGGTTGACAGGTACACAGAGCTATGACAGAATATTTGACAGAAAGCAGGCATATATGATAAGACTGGTTGCAATTGACATGGATGGCACCCTCCTGCGCCCTGACGGGCATATTTCAGAGAGGAATGTGCGTGCCCTTAAAGGACTTAAGACTATGGGAGCCGAGTTTTTGATATGTACGGGGCGCAGCTATACAGACGCCTTGGAACCCCTGCAGGAAGCAGGGCTCAGGGCGCCTGTGGCGTGTATGAACGGAGCCGCTGTGTATGATTGGGACGGCAGGCTCATGGATGAGATACGGCTTTCTGAGCCGCAGGTAAGGGGAATCCTGGACTGCTGCCAAAAGGAGGACATTATCTTTGATTTCATGACGGACAGAGGCAGCTATACCACGGCCAGGGAGGCACAGTTCAGGGCATGTTTTGAGCGGAATGTGCTGCTTCCCATGGCGGAGTTTACCTATGAGGGAGTGAGAGACCGGTTCACCTTTGTGGAGGAAGACCGGCTCTTTGAGCTGGGTCTGGCATTTTATAAAATATCGGTTATCCATGAATCACAGGAGGTTCTGGGCAGAATTAAGGAGCGCCTGTCCGGTATAGGGGAACTGGCGGTTGCGTCCTCCTTTGCCACCAACCTGGAGCTGACCCACAGCAATGCCCAAAAGGGCCGGGCTCTGGCTTTTTACGCAGCCTTAAAGGGCGTGAGGCCGGAAGAGATCATGGCCATAGGAGACAGCGAGAATGACTATTCCATGTTGTCCATGGATATAAAATATACGGTTGCCATGGGAAATGCCATGGAGAGTATCAAACGCACCGCAAAATGCCAGACCCGTTCCAATATACAGGACGGTGTGGCATATGCCATAGAGAACCTGGTCCTTACCAGAGAGGCCAGGGCATATTAGATCCCTAAGTGATGGGAATGGGAAATAATTTAGGGAAAATAATTCACATGTGATTACCGATTGACAAATAAATGGTCCGGTGATATGCTAAATAATAATAGGGAGCTTGTGAAGCAGGCTGAGAGGAAGTAATCAAACTTCGACCTATCGCACCTGATTTGGGTAATGCCAACGTAGGGAAATATGAGACATGTATGTGTATTAAATGCATTATTTAAGTCCATATCCCGCGCGGTATGGGCTTTTTTTAAGCCTTCCCCGCGGTTATACATATGAGGGCTTCAGCGCTGTGCAGGCAATACGCCGCTGTACCGGAAAATATGCCTCTCTACCAGGAAGATAGGCGGGCTCCAAGTAAAAAACATGGAGGTATGACTATGAAAGTAAACATTAAGAAACTGGCGGTAAGCGCCATGCTGACAGCGGTGGCCGTGTCCTTATCCGGCTTTTCCATCCCCATAGGGGCGTCCAAATGTTTTCCGATCCAGCACCTTGCCAATGTATTGGCCGGCGTATTTCTAGGGCCGTGGTATGGCGTGGGGATGGCGTTTTGCACATCCTTTATCAGGAATCTGATGGGGACAGGCAGTCTGCTGGCATTTCCGGGCAGTATGGTGGGAGCGTTTTTAGGAGGGTATCTGTACCAGCGTTTCGGCAGGCTGACACTGGCCTACTTCGGGGAAGTGTTTGGCACCGGCATACTGGGCGGAATGCTCTGCTATCCGGTGGCCACACTGGTTATGGGGAAGGAAGCGGCCATTTTTGCCTATGTAATCCCGTTCCTTATGAGCACCATGTGCGGCACGGTCATTGCCGCGTTCCTGATTGGGGTGCTGTATAAGTCCGGAGCGTTTCAGTATATGAGGCGGATGCTGGATCTGGATGTACAGACCGGCAAAGCCATGGGAAGATAACAAGAAAAAAGGATAAACCAGATGACGCAGAGACAATGGATGAAGGACTTAAGGGAGCGCTCTCCCAGGGTCCACTGTATAACCAATTATGTTACGGCAGGGGATGTGGCCAATATGGTGCTGGCCGCAGGCGGTTCCCCTGTTATGGCCCAGGGGCTGCATGAGGTGGAGGATGTTACCTCCATCTGCAGCAGCCTTGTCCTTAACCTGGGAACCCTGGAGGAAAAAACCATACCGGCCATGGAGGCAGCGGGAAGAAAAGCTGCCGGTCTGGGCCTTCCCGTTATCCTGGACCCGGTGGGAGTCACTGCATCACGGTTTCGCAGACAGACAGCCATTGAGCTAATCCGGAAGGCCGCTCCTTCTGTGATCCGGGGAAATGAGGCGGAAATCCGGGCCCTGAACCAGGAGCTGAGGGGACATGAGGTGGGAAATACCTGCGGCGTGGATTCGGGAACCTTTGGCCCCATTGAAAGCCGCCTGGAAACCGCCTGTTCCCTGAGGGACCTTACAGGCGCGGTTGTTGTCATGACCGGGGAAGAGGATGTGGTGGCAGGTAAAGACAGAAGGTACATAGTCAGAAACGGCCACCCCTGGATGGCCAGAATTACAGGCAGCGGCTGTATGTTGGACGGGCTTATGGGAGCGTTCTGCGGTCTGTATGGGGAACAGGGAACGGACGGTCTTCTGGAAGAAGCTGTGGTCATGGCCCTCAGCGCCCACGGGCTCTGCGGAGAATTGGCAGCCGGAGAGACTGTGGGGAGGGGAGGCGGGACAGGTACATTCCGCATGTATCTGATGGACAAAATGAGCCTTCTGGATGACGGGACATTGGAGAGAGGGAAGAAAATTGAGATTCGATAGAAAGCAGCTTTTGATTTATGCGGTAACTGATAAGGCATGGACCGGAAAGCTTACCCTGGAGGAGCAGGTGGAGGAGGCACTTAAAGGCGGCGCAACCATGGTTCAGCTCAGGGAAAAGGAACTGGACAAAGGGAATTTTGGGGAAGTACTGAAAACGGCCTGCGCTATCCGCAAAATCACAGAAAAATACAATGTGCCCCTTATTATAGACGACAATTTGGAGCTGGCCCTGGCCTGTGGTGCGGACGGGCTCCATGTGGGGCAGGACGATATGGAGGCATCTGAGGCCAGAAGGCTTTTGGGACCCGACCGTATACTGGGGGTTACGGCAAAAACAGTGTACCAGGCCAGAGCAGCCCAGGCGGCAGGAGCGGATTATCTGGGCAGCGGGGCCATATTCGGCACCAGCACAAAAGCAGATGCCCTGCCCATGACAATGGAGACCCTGAATGCAATCTGTGACAGTGTGGACATTCCAGTGGTGGCCATCGGAGGAATCTGCCTGGATAACATAGGGCGCCTGGCCGGCAGCCATATAGCGGGGGCGGCCATTGTATCAGGCATATTTGGAGCGCCTGATATACGTGAGACAACAGAAAAGCTGGCAGAGGCAATGGCGGAGATAGCCGGACTGCCCGGGCGGGACCTTAGGGGCGGCTCAGTGTAAGAAAATGGAAAAAATATAAAAACTTTCAAAAAAACCATTGACATTTGGAAATAGGCTGATTATAATGAGTTCAACATTCAACAAAACATAAAAAACTGTTGAGCAGGAGTAAGTAAGATTGTAATTCCAGGCGCAGAGAGCTTCCGGCCGGTGTAAGGGAGCATTGGATTAGAGTCTGAATGGACCTGCGAGGGCAGCTGGAAACCAGGGGCATAGAGATATGGCTGATGGGAGTATGGGCTGACGGGTATCCCGCCGTTACCAGGGAGAACGCATGATGGTGCGTTGCAGAGCGGGCGTATTTTATTTCTTTGTTCGATGACACAGCATCAGGTTAATTTTAACTTGATGCTTTTTAATTTCCCAGGCCGGAGGATGGCGGGGAACGTGCAGGACATGGAAAGCGCCAACCAGGGTGGTACCGCAGAAGCCAAAAGAAGCTTTTGTCCCTGCTGATTACAGATGTAGTCGGCAGGGATAAGGGCTTCTTTTTTTGATGAATGTGACGCCCGGACCCGGAAAATGGTGAAGGATTCAGAATAAACAGCTGGCATAAAGGAAAGGAGTTAAGGTAAATGATAATCCCAGCTTGTGATGAAATATTAAGTCTGTCAGGGGAATACGATATAATTCCCATCTGCCGCGAGATTTACGCGGATGTGGTGACGCCCATAACACTGCTCAGACGTATAGCGGAGTGGAGCAGCCGTTTTTTTCTGTTGGAAAGCATAGAGGGCGGCGAAAAATGGGGACGCTACTCCTTTCTCGGATATAATCCGGTGATGCGTGTTACCTGCCGCTGCGGGAGGGTGAAGATTGAGAGCCATGTCAGCCGGTTCCCATCCAGGGAAATACAGACAGCTCACCCCATGGATGTGCTTCGTGAGATATTGGCACAGTACAAGGCGCCCAGGCTGAAGGGCCAGCCGCCCTTTGCCGGCGGATTTGTAGGGTATTTTGCATATGCAATGATTGAGTACGCAGAGCCCACCCTTCATATCAGCAGAGGCGGGGCCAATGATTTTGACCTGATGCTCTTTGACAAGGTCATTGCCTATGACCACCTGAAACAGAAGATACAAATTGTGGTTAATATGAAAACCGGCCGGAAGGGGTGTGAAGGCCGGGTAAATGGAAACACCTCCGGCGGTCCGGAATATTTGATGAAGGAGTATGGAAGGGCCTGCGAGGAAATACAGGAGATGGCTTCCCTAATCAATGACACAACACCTCTCAGGAGGCTGTCCTCACCGGAGAAACCATCCTTTGTATGCAGTGTTTCCAAAGAAGAGTTCTGCGGTACGGTGGAAAAGACAAAGGAGTATATTCTGGACGGGGATATCTTCCAGGCGGTTATATCCAGGCAGTTTACCAGTTCCTATGAAGGCAGTCTGCTGAACGCCTACCGGGTTTTGAGGACTACCAACCCGTCCCCCTACATGGTTTACATGAACATAGACCAGGATGAAATCATCAGCACGTCACCGGAAACGCTGGTCCGCCTTGAAAACGGGCGCCTTACCACCTTCCCGGTAGCCGGTTCCCGGCCAAGGGGAGCCGGGGACGAGGAGGACAGAAGGCTGGAGGAAGAACTGCTGGCAGATGAAAAGGAGCTTTCCGAACACAATATGCTGGTGGATTTGGGAAGGAATGATATTGGACGCATCGCTGAGTTCGGATCCGTGGAGGTGACGGAGTACAAAATGATACACAAGTATTCCAAAATCATGCATATCTGTTCCCAGGTGGAAGGAAATATAAAACCCAGCCTTGACGGCTGCTCGGCGGTGGAGGCCCTGCTTCCGGCAGGCACCCTTTCAGGAGCGCCTAAGATACGGGCCTGCGAGATTATAGAAAAGCTGGAGTCCGTACCCCGCGGAATATACGGCGGAGCCCTGGGATATCTGGATTTTACCGGAAACCTGGACACATGCATCGCCATACGCATGGCGGTAAAGCAGGCAGGAGAGGTTACGGTCCAGGCAGGAGGCGGAATCGTGGCGGACAGTGTTCCGGAGCTGGAATACGAGGAATCGGCAAATAAAGCCAGGGCCGTCATACAGGCCATCCTTCAGGCAGGGGAGGTAGATGACAGATGATAGTATTGATAGATAATTATGACAGCTTTTCCTATAACCTGGTACAGATGATTGGGAGCATTGAGCCGGATATACAGGTAGTCCGCAATGACCAGGTAACCACAGAAGACATAGAGAATATGAAACCAAGCCACCTGATTCTGTCGCCCGGACCGGGATATCCCCGGGATGCAGGCATATTGGAGGAAGCAGTGATGAGGCTGAAGGGAAAAATGCCCATCCTGGGCGTGTGCCTGGGACATCAGGGAATATGCGAGGCATTCGGCGGAACCATTGCCCATGCAAAGAAGCTGATGCACGGCAAGCAGAGCGATATCAGGCTGGACAGTCACATACAGGACGGGAGATTCCCCGATTCAGAAAAAGCGGGAAACAGATGCAGGTTGTTTGAAGGCCTGCCGCCCGTTATACCGGCTGCCAGATATCATTCCCTGTCGGCAGTGCCTGAGAGCCTGCCAAAGGAACTGGAAGTGGTGGCCCTGGATTGTATGGAAGGGGAGGTCATGGCAGTTCAGCACAGGGACTATCCCATATATGGGCTGCAGTTCCATCCCGAATCCATATTGACGCCGGATGGAAAAAGGATACTGGAGAACTTCCTTCATATCCGGATGGCACAGGCAATGTAACTTGTGAGAGACAGAACAAAAAAGGAGAATGATTATGATACAGAAAGCAATTCATGAACTGGTAGAAAATAAAAACCTGGATTTTGAAACAACAAAGGAAGTTATGGATGAAATCATGAGCGGAAACGCCACCCAGGCACATATATCCTAAATTCTCACAGCGCTAAGGATGAAGGGAGAGACCATTGATTAGATTACGGCCTGCGCCACTGTGATGCGTGATAAGGCGGTAAAGCTGTCTCCGCCCTTTCCGGTAATGGACATTGTGGGAACGGGAGGGGACGAGGTGGGAACCTTTAATATTTCCACCACCAGCGCATTTGTGGCTGCTGCGGGAGGCATACGGGTGGCAAAGCACGGAAACCGCAGCGTATCCAGTAAGAGCGGCGCCGCGGATGTGCTGGAAAGGCTGGGGGCAGAGCTGGCGCTGACGGCACAACAGGCTGAAACTGTCTTGGAGGACACCGGAATGTGTTTCCTGTTCGCGCCGGCATACCATTCTTCCATGAAATACGCGGCTTCTGTGAGGAAGGAAATCGGAATCAGAAGTATATTTAACATATTAGGCCCCCTGTCCAATCCGGCAGGAGCCTCCATGCAGCTGTTAGGTGTGTACAGCCGTGATTTAGTGGAGCCGCTGGCTCAGGTGCTGGCGAATCTGGGAGTCACCAGGGGTATGGTGGTATGCGGGGGAGACGGACTGGATGAAGCGACACTTACCGGCCCCACCCATGTATGTGAGATTCGTTACGGGAAAATTACGGCTTACGATATGACGCCTGAGGAATTGGGCCTGACCGTGTGCGGCCTGGAAGAACTCATCGGAGGCACTCCAGAGGAAAATGCAGAGATAACAAGAAATATCCTGTCCGGAAGCCTGAAAGGGCCAAAGAGGGACGTGGTGGTTCTGAACGCGGCCATCAGCTTATATCTGGGAATTGATGACTGCACGGTGAGGGACTGTGTCAAAACGGCTCAGGACATCATTGACTCCGGAGCAGCCATGGCTAAGATGGAAGAATTTATCCAGGCGACAAAAAAAGCGGCAGGAGAGGTGAAGGCGTCATGATACTGGATACCATTGCCCGGTCCGCCGGGAAACGGGTGGAGCAGCGCAAACAGGTAAAATCGCTGGAAGAAATGATGAAGGCCGCCTGGGAGTGCAGAGAGAGAGAAGGCGTTGAGGGGGACGGCATTAAGAGGGATGGTATTAAGGAGAACGGAACAAGTGAGGTATATCCCTTTAGAGCGGCGCTGTCTAAGCCGGGAGTCTCCTTTATCTGTGAGGTAAAAAAGGCTTCGCCCTCAAAGGGACTTATCGCTCCTGATTTTCCTTATGTGGAAATAGCCAGACAGTACCAGGAAGCTGGAGCGGACGCCGTATCCGTATTGACAGAGCCTGAATTCTTTTTAGGAGCAGACCGGTATCTGGAAGAAATCCATAGGGAGATAGATCTTCCGCTGCTGCGCAAGGATTTTATCGTGGATGAATACCAGATTTATGAGGCAAAGGTGCTGGGAGCCTCCGCTGTCCTGCTGATTTGTTCTCTTATGGATATGGAACGGCTGAAACGGTATATGGGCATCTGCGCCAGTCTGGGCCTCAGTTCCCTGGTGGAGGCCCACACCGACCGGGAGGTGGCCATGGCGGCAGAGGCAGGAGCCGGTATAATTGGAATTAATAACCGCAATCTGGGGACATTTGAGGTGGACTTCACAAACGCCCTGAGGCTCAGAAAACTGGTGGACCGGGGAACCATATTTGTGGTGGAAAGCGGAATCAGGACGCCTGAGGACATAGAGCTTCTGGCGGAGAACCAGGTAGATGCGGTTCTGGTGGGAGAGACCCTGATGCGGGCGCCAGATAAAAAGAGGGCTCTCAGAGAGCTTAAGTCCCGGATTGGGTAGAGCCGGACATGAAACGTGGTGGACAGAGAAAAACATGCAGGGAGATTGATTATGAAAACATGCAGGCTTAAGATTTGTGGTTTGAGCCGGTTTGGAGATATACTGGCGGCCAATGACATTCTGCCGGACTATATCGGCTTTGTATTTGCCGAGAGCAGCCGCAGGGTTACACCTGATAAGGCCGCCCAGTTAAGGCAGGAGCTGGATAAAAGAATCAAGGCAGTGGGTGTATTTGTCAATGCACCCATGGAGGAGATAGTGAAGCTGTCAGAGGACCGGGGAAACGCAAGGGTGATTGACCTGATACAGCTTCACGGAGATGAGGATGAAGCGTACATAAGACAACTGAAAACACACACCGGCCTGCCGGTTATCAAGGCGGTACGGGTCAGGAGCAGGGAACAGATTTTAAAGGCCCAGGAGCTGCCCTGTGATTACCTGCTTCTGGACACCTATACAAAAGACGGGTACGGCGGCAGCGGCACCCGGTTTGACTGGGACTTGATACCGGAGCTTACAAAACCCTATTTTCTGGCAGGGGGTATCCATCTGGGCAACATAAGACAGGCGGTATCCCATGGCCCCTACTGCATCGATGTCAGCAGCGCGGTGGAAACAGGGGGCAGGAAGGACAGAAGGAAGATGGAGGAAATGGCCCAGGCCCTGGGGTAAAAATCGTTTTTAGAAAAGGAGAAACAGAAATGTCAAGAGGAAGATTTGGAATCCATGGCGGCCAGTTTATACTGGAAACACTGATGAGCGCTGTCACGGAGCTGGAAGAGGCATATGAGTATTATAAAAAGGATCCCCAGTTTACGGCTGAATTAAGGTACCTGCTGGAGGAATACACAGGCCGTCCGTCACGTCTCTATTATGCGGAGAAGATGACAAAGGACCTGGGCGGGGCCAGGATTTACCTGAAAAGAGAGGACTTAAACCACACCGGATCCCACAAAATCAACAACGCTCTGGGGCAGGTCCTTCTGGCCAAGAAGATGGGAAAGACCAGGGTGATTGCCGAGACAGGTGCCGGTCAGCACGGCGTGGCAACTGCCACCGCGGCAGCCCTTTTGGGACTGGAGTGCGAGGTCTACATGGGAAAGGAAGATACGGACCGCCAGGCGCTCAATGTATACCGCATGGAGCTGTTAGGGGCCAAGGTACATCCGGTGACCAGCGGGACACAGACATTAAAGGATGCTGTCAATGAGACGCTCAGGGAGTGGACGAACCGCATCTCCGACACACATTATGTCATAGGTTCTGTCATGGGACCCCATCCCTTTCCCATGATGGTAAGGGATTTCCAGAGCGTTATCGGCAGGGAAATAAGAGAGCAGCTTATGGAGAAGGAGGGAAAGCTTCCTGACATGGTTATAGCCTGTGTGGGCGGCGGAAGCAATGCAATGGGAGCCTTCTATGAATTCATAGATGAAAAGGACGTAAAGCTGGTAGGCTGCGAGGCAGCGGGACTGGGTGTGGAGACAGAGCAGACCGCGGCTACCATAGCAACGGGCCGGCTGGGGATTTTCCACGGCATGAAATCCTACTTCTGCCAGGATGAATATGGACAGATTGCACCGGTGTATTCCATCTCAGCCGGTTTGGATTATCCGGGCATCGGACCGGAGCACGCCCAGCTGCATGACAGCGGCAGGGCAGTGTATGTGCCTGTGACAGACGATGAGGCGGTGGATTCCTTTGAATATCTGTCTCGCATGGAAGGAATCATTCCGGCCGTGGAGAGCGCCCACGCGGTGGCCTATGCCAGGAAGGTGGCTGGATCCATGGGTAAAGACCAGATTATTGTTATCAATCTTTCCGGAAGGGGAGACAAGGATGTGGCGGCTATTGCCAGATATAAGGGGGTAGAACTCTATGAATAGGATACAGCAGGTTTTCGAGAATAAGAAGGCATTTATACCCTTCATAACAGCAGGCGACCCGGACCTTTCCGTGACAGAAGCCCTTGTGCCTGCAATGGCAGAGGCCGGTGCGGATATGATTGAGCTGGGAATACCATTTTCCGACCCGGTGGCAGAGGGAATTGTTATCCAGGAAGCAGACCTTCGGGCCCTGGCCTCCGGAACCACCACAGACAAAATATTTGATACGGTGCGCCGGATCCGCCAAAAAACAGATGTGCCGCTGGCATTTATGACCTATATCAACCCGGTGTTTGCATATGGTGTGGATAAGTTTATGAAAAATGCCGCTGATTGTGGAATAGACGCCCTGATTGTGCCGGATATGCCCTTTGAAGAGAGGGAGGAGCTGCTGCCGTCATGTAAAAAATACGATATGACCCTGATTTATCTGGTGGCGCCCACATCCAGGGAGCGGGCCCAGGCCATAGCCAGGGAATCCCACGGATTTGTGTACTGCGTATCATCCCTTGGAGTCACCGGTGTCCGTAGCGAGATTACTACCAATATTAAGGAAATGGTGGACACCGTAAAGCAGGGCCGGAATGTGCCCTGCGCCATTGGATTCGGCATTTCCACCCCGGAACAGGCCAGCAAAATGGCCTCGCAGGCAGACGGGGTAATCGTGGGAAGCGCCATTGTGAAAATGGTTGCCAGGTATGGAATCAACTGCGTGGAGCCTGTCTGCGATTATGTAAAGCAGATGAAGGCGGCGGTTGGGGTGTAGGCTGTACGGATGGGGGTGACTGGCAGGTGAGACTGGCGGGTGAAAGTGGCAGGTGAAAGTGGCAGGTAGAGGTGGCAGGTAAAAGTGGCAGATGAAAGTAGCAGAAGAAAGTAGCAGAAGAAAAAGGGGCAGCGGCAAAATATGCCGCAAGGCCCTTTTTTGGCGGAAAACGGTATTTTAATGTACGGTTATTGCATAAACTTTGATGGGAAATCAGGATTCCCGGCAGCAATCGCATTCTTTCACATGTGCCAGCAGAATTCCCACAGCCTGCAAATAAGAATAAATAATGGTGGAACCCACAAATTTCATTCCCCGCTTTTTCAAATCTTTGGAAATCTGATCGGACAGCGGTGAGGTAGTCCTCAAATCACAGCTTTCATAAATACTTTTTCCTTCTGTAAAGTTCCAGATGTAGGCGTCAAAAGAACCGTACTCCTTTTGGAGCTCCATAAATATACGGTTATTCGTCACACTTGCCTTTATCTTCAGCCGGTTGCGGATAATGTCTGGGTCGGATAAAAGTTGAGTGCATTTTTCATCGTCGTATCTGCTTATCTTCTCAACATCGAAATCATCAAAGGCCCGTCGGAACCCTTCCCTCTTATTCAGAATGCATTCCCATGACAAACCTGCCTGGAAACACTCCAAAATCAACATTTCAAACAGCTTTTTGTCCGAATGCTGCGGAACGCTCCATTCCGTATCGTGGTACTGGATGCTAAGTGGATTTTTCATATTTACCCATGAGCAGCGGTTGATTATAATTTTGGAATCGTTTTTCATATTTCACCGTATCCTTATAGTTTCAGTCAATCATGTTGCCATTCCCGTAAATTGTCTGGTGCTGCCTTTATATACAATTTGTTTTATTATAGCAGAGATAACATTAAAAATGAAGCTCAGCCAAGAAATTAAATACTGCATTAAATACTGCAAAAATCCATAGATTTAGAAATCCAGAGGCAGTCTTGTGATATAATTGTAATGGATACACTGCTTTCAGAAGGGAGGAGTCACATGGATTCATCAACACTGTTATTTTTTGAAAAAATGCCCCAGGCCCTGCCAATATATGAGGCATTCACCGGGCGGCTGCTTGAAGAACTGGGGCCGGTTCAAATCAAGGTTCAGAAGTCACAGATTGCCTTTTCAAACCGTTACCAGTTTGCCTTTGTCTGGCATCCTTCGAGAAGGTTTAGGGGCAGGAAGGGTGTTTATATTGTAGTGACTTTCGGCGTAAGCCATCATATAGAAGACAGCCGGATTGAAGCGGCAACAGAGCCCTATCCCAACCGCTGGACCCATCATGTGATTGTCCGGAGTGAGGATGAGATAGATGATAAGCTGATGGGGTGGATTAGGGAGGCTTATGAGTTTGCGTTGGTGAAATAGGTATACTTGCAAACACGCTCTGGAGAAAATACATGCTGTTAAACGAAATAATTTTGATAAGGAAGAGTCAGCCCGCATGAGCTGGCTTTTTTTTAATGGCAATTCTGCCTTTGCATTAAGAAGCCGGAGTAAAAACTTGCAAATGTTGTAATAAAAGTGCAATCCTACAGGGAGGGGGATGAAAAATAACGGAAATATGAATTTAAACACGAAAACAAGACGCTAATTGTTATATATAAAGAAAAATAATATCTTTTAAATCAGATAATTTGAACTAAAAATGAATAATCACAGTTAAAAATACATCAAGAAACGCAAAAAAATCAGGACAAAACAGAAAAAAAGACTGGATAGAATATGATATTATCTCTAATAGATAGAAACAAAAACACAAAAAAATATACAAATTATATAAAAATGGGGGATATATGGAGAGTAAGAAGATATTAGTGGCAGGTTCCATTGTATTGGATATTATTCCGGAAGTATATATTCCGAAGGGGCAGCCCATACCGGAAATATTCCTGAGCGAGGGTAAGACCACGGAATGTTCTTATACCCATATATATTTGGGTGGGGAAGTAGGGAATACAGGACTGGGATTAAAGAAGCTTGGATGTGATGTAAGGCTGGTCAGTAAAATCGGGGATGATTCCGTAGGTGAAATCGTAAGGGAAATTTTAAACCGCTATGATACAGATTATACACTGATTGAAATGATGGGAGAACAGTCCTCAGCCAGTGTAGCCATCGCTCTGCCAGGTAAAGATAAAATGACACTTCACAGCAGAGGTGCATCCCAGCTTTTTAAGGCGGCAGACATTACAGACGAGATGCTGGAAGGGGTGAAGCTGTTCCACTTTGGCTATCCTCCCAGCATGAAGTACCTGGTAGAAAATGAAGGCGAGGAATTGGAAGACCTGTTAAAAAATGTAAAGTCTAAAGGGATTACCATATCTCTTGATATGAGTCTTCCCGATTTAAAGACATTTCTGGGGCATGTGGATTGGAGACCAATCCTGCAGCGGATACTGCCCTATGTGGACTTGTTTTTGCCCAGCCTGGAGGAGAGCATTTTTTTCCTTCACAGGGAGAATTATGTTGAGATGGTGCGCAAGGCCGGGGCCAATAATCTTCTGGATTATATTGACGTAAGAGGAATGGCTGAAAAATTGGCGGATGAGCTTCTGGATATGGGCGGGACGGTTGTTATGCTGAAATGCGGCCATGAGGGAATGTATTTGAGAACAGCAGGGAAAGAGAGGTGGGGGAATATGGGAAAAGCCGCTCCGGACAGCCTGAACGGATGGTATGACAGGAAAATCTGGCAGAAACCTGTAAAGGTCAAACGGATATTGTCCAGGACCGGAGCCGGAGATATTGCAATTGCAGGTTTTTTATCCTCGTTTCTGCATGAGGATAATGCAAAGACAACTTTGGGGATAGCTGCATGGGCCGCATCTATCTGTCTTCAGTCATACGATACCATTAGCGGTCTGTGTCCATTAAACGAGTTGTAAACAAAAGAGAAGGAGTAGGAGGTATTTCAAGATGAAAAAAGGTTTGGCAAAAATGACGGCAATAGGTCTATGTGCATCCATTCTTATTTCCATGGCAGGATGTTCCGGAGGAGGTTCTGCTTCGACGGAAAAGGCAGCTGAGAAAGCAACGGAAGCAGTGACGGATAAGGCTGCTAAGGGTGAAGCGGAGGGAACGCAGGAACCCATTGAACTGACGTATTGGTATTGGGAGGATGAGCAGGGAACAATCGAAAATATGCTTAAAGATAAGTGGGAGGCATATGCAGGCGACCGGATTAAGGTGAACTTTGAATCCATACCCTCATCCAGCTTTCATGATAAGCTCATAACTGCCATAAGCACGGGTACGGGACCGGATGTGTTTATCTGCAAACCCATGTGGGCCCCGGAACTATATGGAATGGGTGGCCTGATGAATATGGAGGATGTATTTGATGGATGGGAGTACGCAGATGAAGTGGATGATTTCATGCTGGAACAGATGAGGGCAGGACTGGATAAGCTGTACCTGTATCCGCGAACCACCATTGTAATGTATCTGTATTGCCGTAAATCCATGTTTGAGAAGGCCGGAATTGATTACCCTAAGACGGTAGATGAATTCTTCGACGCCTGTGAGAAGCTGACTGTGGACACGGACGGGGACGGCAAGACAGACCAGTACGGATTTGGTATGCGTGGCGGTAACGGCGGCCATTACATGTGGTCATCCTTTGTATTCAGCGCATTGAAGGATAAGGATTATTATAATGCGGAAGGCAAGGCTTCGCTGGCCGATGAGAAGCTGGCTGAGATGAATCAAAAGTATATTGATCTGTATCAGAATGGATATGTGCCTCCGTCAGCGATTACGGACGGATTCAGCGAGGTTCTCACTAATTTTAAATCCGGCGTCACAGCTATGCTGTATCATCACATTGCATCCATAACAACCATAAAAGAAACCTTTGGCGATGATTTTGAGGTGATACCTGTTCCAACGGGAGAGAGCGGTCAGGCGTTTGGGTGTCAGGAGATGACCGGCTGGGCCATTAATCCCAATTCCAAGAACCTGGAGGCAGCGGAGGAGTTTGTGAAATGGGCGTCTTCACCTGAGATTCATGATGTACGGTGTGAGAAGCTGCAGCAGGTACCATTCATGTCTTCCGTACAGGCATTGGATAAGTATAAGAATGACCAGGCGTATAAGGTATCCATGGACAATATGCTTTCTGCCCATACATTGCCGGTAGGGCCTGAAATCACAACTTATACAGAGGAGATGTGGGCACAGACCTTCCAGAGAGCCCTGATGGGAGAACTGAGCAGCATGGAGATGCTGGAACAGCTGGATAAGTGTCTGAATGGAGAAATGTAGTATTAAGACCATGAGAGGATGAGCGTATGAATCGGGGAAAAACAGCCGGAAAAGGGCGCAGAAAATCAGACATTTATGTTCCTATCATATTGTTGATGCCGGCATTCCTGCTGGTGGTGGGAGTCATTATTTATCCAATCTGCTATGCAGTGG
Organism: Clostridia bacterium; assembly: GCA_021201905.1. Lineage (GTDB taxonomy): Bacteria > Bacillota > Clostridia > Lachnospirales > Lachnospiraceae > Enterocloster. The sequence goes on along the minus strand of JAJQEA010000376.1, from coordinate 4,465 downwards.
GACTCAGTTTCCAATATTATAAATTGACGGATTATGTTAATCGCCAGTTTATCGGTTTAGAAAATTACATATCTGTCTGGAGGAATGAGACATTTCTGGCTTCCCTGGGAAATACGGTAAAATGGGTGGGGATAACAGTTGCCTGTCAGTTTCTGTTTGGACTGGTGCTGGCCATGATTCTGAATGTCCCATTCCGGGGCAGGGGCATCATCCGTTCTATTACGCTGATGCCCTGGGTGACTCCGGGTGTGGTGATCGCACTTATGTGGGTGTGGATTTATAACGGTAATTTTGGTGTCCTGAACAAATGTCTGACATCCTTAGGCATCATCAGCAAAAACGTCCCCTGGCTGGGCTCATCCCAGACAGCGCTGTACAGCCAGATTGTGACCATGATATGGCAGGGAATCCCTTTCTTTGCCATTATGATACTGGCAGCACTGCAGACCATATCCGCAGACCTGTATGAGGCTGCGGATATAAGCGGGGCCAATTCCTGGCAAAAATTCGTGTATATCACACTGCCGGAGCTGATGCCCACAATCATAACTACCTGCATGCTGAGAATCATATGGGTCTTTAATAATGTGGAGGTGCTTTATCTTATGACAGGAGGAGGACCGGGCCACAGCTCCATGACCGTATCACTTGTAGCCTATATCAAGGCTCAGAAATCCCTGGATTTCGGACAGGGTTCCACCATAGCAATCTATGGTACCTTGTTTATGATTCTCTTTATGACCATATATTTAAAGCTGACAAGGAGGGGGGACGAGGATGAAAAGGACTAAAAGAATACAGAAGCTTATAATGCTTTTTCCGCTTATTCTGATTGTATGTTTCGTGATATTTCCTTATATATGGACATTCCTGACTTCTATAAAGCCTACAGATGAACTGTATACAACCAACATAAAAATCCTGCCAAAGGAAACGACCTTCCAGAATTATGCCACGCTATTTACGAGTACGGATTTCCTTGCCAGCATGTTTCACAGCATTGTGATTGCAGTCATTACCAGCTGCATCTCCATGCTGGTATCATCCATGGCATCCTATGCCTTTGCCAGGTACCGGTTCAGGGGAAAGAATCTGGCGCTCAGCGGTATCCTGCTGTTATACATGTTTCCGTCGGTCCTGTATCTGACACCGCTGTTTGTGGTGTTTAATAAAATGAAGCTTATAGGTTCTCCTGTTGCATTGGTGGTTTCATACTGTACATTTACCATACCCTTCAGCATATGGCTTCTTACTTCATACATGAAGAGTATTCCGATGGAACTGGAGGAGGCAGGCAAGATAGACGGGGCCAATGTCCCTCAGCTTTTATATTATGTGGTAATGCCGCTTCTAAAGCCCGGGCTTATCGCTACAGGTACCTATGTGTTCATCAATTCCTGGAATGAGTATTTATTTGCAGTTATGTTCACAACTTCCAACAACAGGACACTTCCTGTCTCGTTGGCATCCCTGGTAGGAGAGTACGACCTGAGATGGGACATCATATCAGCAGGAGCAGTGGCAGCCATGATTCCGGTGGTTATCCTGTTCATGTTCATACAGAAGAACCTGGTGGCCGGTTTGACTGCGGGTTCAGTAAAGGGGTAAAAATGAAGAATCAAGCAGCATTTTTGGTTGATAAACAGAGATTAGAGATTATGGATTGTGATATGCCGTCCGTATCGGATACGGATGTGCTGGTTGAAGTGGCCCATGTGGGAATCTGTGGAAGTGATATGCATATATTTGAGGATCCCCATTATGCGGTAAAGGATATAAAACTTCCTGTGGTGCTGGGCCATGAATGTGCCGGGCGGGTAATGGCAGTTGGAAAAAATGTAAAAGGAATCATACCAGGTGACCGCGTTGCCCTGGAGCCGGGGGTCCCCTGCGGCAGTTGTGAGTTTTGCATGAGCGGCCGGTATAACCTGTGTCCGGATGTCCAGTTTCTGGGAGCAAGGCCGTGGCTGAGTGGGGCATTCAGCCGATATGTCAGCCATCCCGCCAGATGGACCTTTCGTCTGCCGGATGCAATGGACACGGTGGAAGGTGCGCTTCTGGAACCACTTGTGGTAGGAATGCATTCGGTTGACCGGGCAAATCCCAGGACCGGTCAGTCCGCGCTGATACTGGGAGCCGGCTGTATCGGACTGATGACATTGGAGGCATGCCTGGCCAGAGGAATTACAAATGTAACGATATCAGATTTATATGAAAACAGGCTGGATATGGCTGGTACCATAGGCATTAGACATGTGGTGAATTCATCAAAAGAGGATATTGTATCACGGACCGCGCAGATAACAGCCGGAAGAGGATATGATGTAATATTTGAGACCGCGGGAAGCCAGAAAACAGCGGCATTGACAGCGGACCTGGTAAAACGTGGTGGAAAAATTGTAATGGTAGGGAATGTATTCGGGGAAACACCATTTAATTTTTTCAAGACAAACTCAAAAGAGGCAGACATACTGGGAGTATTCCGCTATCGGAACCTGTATCCGGCAGCCATAGAGCTTTGCAGCGAAGGGCAGGCAGAGCCGAAGAAGATAGTGACCAATTATTTTGGGTTTGAAGAGATACAGGCAGCCATGGAGTATGCCATCACACAAAAGCAGGAAGCAGTTAAGACCGTGATTCGGATGTAGAAAGACGAGGATAAGGACATATGTATACAGACGTGAAGACGATACTGGATGACGCATCCAGAAACAATTATGGCGTATTGGCTGCATCCGCCATTAATCTGGAACTGGCAAGGGGACTGATAGCAGCTGCGGACGAACTGCAGTCACCTTTAATCATACTCATGGGCCAGATGCAGATGACGAAACATGCCAGAGCTGATGTAATGGTGCCGCTCATAAAGACGCTGGCAGAGGAGACCAATGTCCCGGTGGCTTTGATTCTGGATCACGGACGGGACTGGGAGGTCATTACACATGCATACAGGAACGGATTTTCCTCTATCATGATTGATGCTTCTGCTTATGAAATGGAAGAGAATATAAGAAGGACGAAGAAAGTCATAGAAATGTGCCATCCCCAGGGGGTGGCAGTGGAAGCAGAGCTGGGTCATGTGGGACAGGCAGCCCTGGGAGATCAGACCGATGATTCCTGCTATACAAGGCCTGAGGATGTAACGGAATTCCTGAATCAGACCCATGCTGACTGCCTTGCAATTGCCTGCGGTACGGCCCATGGTCAGTACCCAAAGGGAGTTACACCTGAGATCCGTTTTGATATCATAAGGGCTGTTAAGAACGTGACAGACGTGCCAATCGCACTGCATGGCGGTTCCGGTTCCGGAGATGAGAATATTAAAAAGGCAGTGGAGGCAGGCATCAACAAAGTTAATGTCTGCACAGAGATATTTAACTATGTCCGTGATGAAATCAGGAAGACATTGGAACAGACACCAGAGATTGACCTGTTAAGCCTGATGTCCCGGACCGAGCAGGCGGCTAAAGAGATAGGTAAACATTTTATATGCCTGACCGGCTCTCAGGGAAAGGCGGCTAATTTCCAGAGAAAGTCAGTCTTTCAATACGGCTTTGCACAGACAGAGACGGATGGGAGAGAATAAGAAGAAAAATCAACAAGGGTGGAACCGATATTCGGAGGTTTCCACCCTTATTTCCGTTTAAAATCCTCCGCTTGTTTGAACTTAGAATATTGTTTGGGACTGAGCCCGGTGTGCTGTTTAAAGATACGGCTGAAATGGGACAGGTTTTTATAACCCACAAGACCGCAAACAGAATCCACGGGAAGATTTTGTGAAAGGAGCTCCTTGGCCTTCATGATACGGCAGCTGATGATATATTGGTTTGGAGAGGTACCTGTCACATTCTTAAAGAGATTGCACAGATAAAATTTATTTATATAAAAGGTTGAAGATAAAAGTTCCAGGGAAAGCTCGTCACTCAGGTGGGTATGGATATGGTTAATGACGGAGTAAATAAGGCTGTAGGATGATGTTATGGTGTCGGATGAAATATTATGGTATTTCCGGTACAGGTTATTTATAAAAATAAGAAATTCTCCCAGTAGGAATTTGACTTTCAGGTCATATCCATAATCCTGTTTGGTGGTGTCATCATTGCATGTAATCAGGCGCTTTAACTGGGAAAGGCACTCCTCTGCCTGGGGAATGGTCAGCGGCAGAATATATGGATTTGAAAACGGCCTTAAGAAAAAACATTCCAGCAAATCCGTTTCCTTGGAAGATAAGGATTCAATGTATTCTGGTTTAAAGGAAAGCGTGTACCGTTCAAAGCGTTCGTGGGTATTCAGGGTAATCTTATGTAAATCCATATTATTGAATAAAATAATACTGTTTTTGGGAACCTTCCAGGTTTTTTCACTTACATGACATACTGTGTTGGGTGTCAGCATGAATATGATGTCAAACTGTTTATGGGTATGGTATTCATGCTGTTCCGGGCCGTAGGTCACTTTGTATTTG
>JAJQEA010000355.1:17887-23102 GCA_021201905.1 Clostridia bacterium | reverse complement strand
ACTATAGACAGATACATGGGAACAGGAGGATATGGCGGGCATATGGAAAAAGTTACATTTTACGGAGAGATTGAGGGCATTTCCCTGGAACAGATGGTCCGGTACGGCAAATTTGACATGCGCGTAAAGCATTTCCACAATCAATATGAAATCTTTTATATCATTGAAGGGGAACGCCTTTTCTTCTTCAACAACAGGGAATATGTGGCCCGCTCCGGGGACCTGATCCTGGTGGACACCAACCTGATTCACATGACAAAGTCCGTCACAGCGGAGGATACGGGCCATAACCGGGTCATCCTGTATGTCAGCTATGACAGGATGAAATCATTTGACGGGCAGTATCCCTCCCTGCAGCTGGTCCGGTTCTTTCATGAACACTACGGAGTCTACCACCTGGACAAGGAGCAGCAGGCCCTGTTTCTCAATTTCTACCGCAACCTGCGCATTGCCATGACGGAAAAAGCCCATAATTACAAGGTTGGCATTGAGCTTGAGACCCTTACGTGGCTCTTTAAGATAACCTCCTATGTGTCAAGGCAGGAGGGCGCCAGCCCCCACTCCCTGGACCATCCCAAATACCGCACAGCCTACGCCATTGCAGACTATCTCTCCGAGAACTGTGAACAGAACATTTCCCTGGAGGAGCTGGCCGCCCGCTTTTATCTCAGCAAATATTATGTCTGCCGCACCTTTAAGGAGATTACAGGATACACGGTCACGGAGTATACCAACATACACCGCATCCGCAAGGCCAAACGCCTGCTGGAGGAAACGGACATGAGCATCTCGCAGATTGCCCATGAGCTGGGCTATGAGAGCCTGACCTACTTTGAACGTATGTTCAAGTCCTTCATGACCATTTCCCCTCTCAAGTACCGCAAGACCCTGAACACAGTGACCTATACCAATGAACAGACCACGGAATTTGAGGAGGACACAGAGCAGCTCACCTCTCAGCAGCAGCCCCGGAACCACCACAACTTTGTATGATTTTTTCACGCACCAAAAGAGGGAGCCTGCCCCTTTTCAGGAACGCTCCCTCTTTCTTTATTGCCCCGGTATTGTTGTCCCGGTATTATTGCCCCGGTATTATTGTCCCGGTACTTCCTTCTTTTTCTTCCCGGTTCCGCCTATTTCTCGTACAGGAATTTCTCAGGCAGGTTCACATGGAAATCCACTGCCAGATTTCTGAAATCCTGTGGTGTGATGGTCTGAAGCTTGTCCGGACGGATGCTCAGCACCTTTACCAGAATTTCCACCGACTTCTCAATGGTATGCATCAGGCCAAAGGTCAGATCAAAGTCCTCGCCCGCGCAGAACAGGCCGTGGTGGGCCCATACAGCCGCGTCATACTCTTCCATCAGCCTGCTGGTGGCCACGGCAATGTCACGGCCACCCGGCACCATCCAGCCCACCACGCCTATGCCGGCCGGGAATACCACCGGGCATTCCGTGGCCATTTCCCACAGTTCCCTGGTAAACACCTCATCCGTCAGCGGCAGCACAAAGGTCAGCGCAATGATGTTGGCCGGATGGGCATGGTAAATCACCCTGTATCTGCCCTCTGTCGCCTTCATCTTCACCTCATGGTTCATCAGATGGGTGGGCAGCTCGCTGGTGGGCCTTCCGCCCTTTACAAGTTCCCAGCAGATGCGGTAGCTTTCCCCTGTCTGGTCCACTTCTATGATGCAGCAGTTGGTCTCCGGCTCCAGAATCATGTTGCGCATAAACCTGCCGCTTCCTGACACCATGAAATACTCCCCTGACAGGGCAGGAACACAGGTGCCGATGGGCTGCCACTTCCCGTCATGAGAAAGCTCCTCCTTCACGGACTCCACTTCCTCCGGCTTGATGCGGTAGCTTAAGTTGCCGCCGTTTCTCTCATGCCAGTTCTGGTTAAAACCATCATCACATACACGTATGAAGCCTTTTGCAAAGGCTGTGTCCAATACCTTCATTATCTAATCCTCACTCTCTTTCTTTTGCTGAGATTCATGTTCCTGAATTTATGTTACAGGGCCAGGGCTCAACCTCCCCCGGCTCCTTTGGCCGTACTATCCGCGTTTTGAGAGCACTTCCTTCTCATAGGCTTCGGCTTCCTTAAACCACTGCTCCTTCACCGGAACCTGGTTTATCTGGCAGAAATAATCCCATACATCCCCAAATGGATATGTTTTAAGCTCCTCCTGCTCCATCATAAGCTCCGTAAACCTGCGCTCCTCCTGAAGCTTTGCAAGCTTCTCATTCGGCATCAGCAGGGCGTATAAAAGGGCCTTCTGCATGTTTCTCATGCCCACCACCCACGCGCAGATTCGGTTGATGCTGGCGTCAAAGAAGTCCAGGGCCAGAAGCACTCTGTCCGGGTCATTTCTGACGATCTCCTTGGCAATCTCCCTTGTCTCGTCGTCAAAGAGCACCACATGGTCGCTGTCCCAGCGCACGGGACGGCTTACATGGAGGGCGACCTTGTCTGAAAACAGCAGCATGGAGGATATCTTATCCGATATCATTTCCGTGGGGTGGAAGTGGCCGCTGTCTAACAGGCACATGATTCCCCTGGATGCCGCATAGTTCATATAAAACTCATGGGAGCCCACGGTGCAGCTCTCCATGCCAATGCCGAACACCTTGGATTCCACTGCCATAAGCACCTTGCTTTTGTCATAATCCATGGCCAGAATCTGGTCCAGGGAATCCTTAAGCCTGGCCCTGGGGCTCATGCGGTCCGCCGGAATATCCTTGAAGCCGTCGGGAATCCAGATATTCATGGAGCAGGGACTTCCCAGCTCCTCGGCAAAGTACTGGGAAATGCGCACACAAGCCTTGCAGTGGTCAATCCAGAATTTTCTGATTTCAGGGTCCTCACTGGACAGGGTGGCATTCTCAGCCTTGGGATGGGAAAACATGGTTGGATTAAAATCTAGTCCCAGGCCTCTCTGCCTGGCAAATTCCACCCACTTAGCAAAATGCTTTGGCTCCAGCGCGTCGCGGTCCACTTTTTCCCCATCCGTGAAAATGGCGTAGCTGGCGTGAAGGTTAATCCTGTGCTTGCCAGGAATCAGGCTGAGCGCCTTGTCAATATCCGCCATAAGCTCCTGTGGATTCCTGGCCTTTCCCGGATAGTTGCCCGTTGCCTGTATGCCGCCTGACAGACTGTCCGCGCCCTCAAATCCCATAACGTCATCCCCCTGCCAGCAGTGCATGGAAACCGGGATGTTCTTAAGCCGCTCCACGGCAGCGTCCACGTCAACCCCTAATCCGGCGTACATTACTTTTGCTGATTCATATCTTTCCTGTATATTCATGGTTCTCTCCTTTTCATCATCCAATCTAATCAAATATCGGTCAACGGTTAATCCAAATGAAACACCGGCACAAAATCCACGCACACCGGACTGTTGTCCCCATGGGTTTCCATGATGTCTGCCATATAGTCCCACCATCTGCGGTTTATGGGCGTATCCGCTGATTTGGCCCAGAGCTCCCCGTCCTCCACCTCCAGATACCCATAGAGCACATTGGTTTCCCTGTCCAGAAAAATGCTGTAATTATGTCCGCCGTACTGGTGTATCATCTCTTTCATCTCAGGCCACAACTCATTGTGGCGCTTCTCATATTCCTCTGCCATACCCGGATTGAGGAACATCTTAAATCCCTTCCTTACCATTGGGTTCTCTCCCTTCATCCAATCCTTCAGCGTAACAGCCCGGGCTGTTGTCATTTAGCAAACCTTCCCGGACGGTTCATAGGTCTTTATTTGAAATGAGCGGAAAATGCTGTCCCTGGCCTCCTCAAGACTCCCAAACTCCTTCCCCTCTATCATCTGCACCGCCAGGTTGCCGATGGCCGTGGCTTCCGTGGGCCCCGCGTATACGGTCTTTCCTGTGGCCTTTGCCGTCAGGCGGTTTAAGTAGTCTGCGTTGGCCCCGCCTCCCACAATATGGATGCAGTCATAGCGCACCCCTGTAAGTGCCTCTATTTCCCGGCAGCAGATGCAGTAGCAGTCCGCCAGGCTGTTGTAAATCACAGCCGCCATCTCCCACTTAGTCTCAGGAACCTGCTGTCCGCTCTCCTCACAGTATGCCTTCACCGCGCCGCACATGCTCTCAGGAGCCAGGAAACGGCTGTCATTGCAGTCCACAATGGAGGAAATGGTTTCGCGGGAAGCCCTCTCGCATATCTCGCCAAAGGAGTAATCCTCCCCCGATTCCTTCCACTCCTTTTTCACGGACTGAATCATCCACAGCCCCATGATGTTCTTAAGGAAACGGTACCTGTACTCATATCCGCCCTCGTTGGTAAAGTTGGCCTCCATGCTCACCTCCCGGCAGTCAGCGTCCTTAAGCTCCGTCCCCATCAGGGACCATGTGCCGGAGCTGATATAGAGCACATGGTCACGGTTGGACGGTACAGCCGCCACGGCGGAACCAGTGTCATGGGTGGCCGGAAGCACCACCTGGCAATCCAGACCCGTCTCTTTCATCACATCCTCACTGAGCCTTCCCACCACGGTTCCCGGCATGGACAGCCCGCCAAAAAGCTTCTGCGGATATCCCAGAGTCTCAATCAGTTCCCTGTCCCAGGTGCGTTCAGAGGGATTGACCAGCTGGGTAGTGGTGGCATTGGTGTACTCCTGTTTCTTTACCCCGGTCAGCAGGAAGTTCAAGTAATCCGGTACCATGAGGAAGCTTTCCGCCCGGGAAAGGATATCCGGCTGTTTTTCCTTCACAGCCATCAGCTGGTAAACCGTGTTGAAAATCTGTTTCTGTATGCCGGTCCTCCGGTACAGCTCCTCCCTGGAAATCCGTTCATATACCTTTAAATCCATTCCCTGGGTGCGCCTGTCCCTGTAGCCGGCCGTCTTGCCCAGCACATGTCCCTGTTTGTCCAGAAGCACAAAGTCCACAGCCCAGGTGTCGATGCCCATGCTCTCCGGGTTAATACCCAGTTTTTTACATTCTCTCATTCCGGCCTTGATTTCCTCAAAAAGCCCCTTGAGATTCCAGCACAGGGTCCCGTCCGCCATTTCCATTCCATTGGAAAAACGGTAAATTTCCCGAAGGTTCATCCTCCCATTCTCCATCCACCCCAGGATATGGCGGCCGCTGGACGCCCCTATATCCACTGCAAGATAATACCGGTTCACTGTCCTACCTCCTCGTTATGAGCACTTAGCGTCTGTTCTTTAGACGCTTACGTGCGATACATGTCA
>JAJQEA010000355.1:0-17787 GCA_021201905.1 Clostridia bacterium | reverse complement strand
TGGCACTTAGCGAGGTCTTTTACGAGCTTAGTGCAGTGACTCGTTATGAGCACTTAGCGTCTGTTCTTTAGACGCTTACGTGCGATACATGTCACTGGCACTTAGCGAGGTCTTTTACGAGCTTAGTGCAGTGACTCGTTATGAGCACTTGGCGTCTGTTCTTTGGACGCTTACGTGCGATACATGTCATCTCCACTTGGTGAGGTCTTTCACGAACCTAGTGGAGTGGCTCACTGACTCCATGATATACCAGATAAAGCAAAAAAAATAAGAACGGCATTTATGAAAAAATGCGTCCTTATTTGCACATAACCACAATTTGAAACCCAGGGGCATTCCATGCCCGAAACATTCTATCCATTCTTTCTGTACTCCCTGGGCGACATACCGTAATAGGTCCTGAATATCCTGTAAAAGTAACTGGTATTGTCATACCCTACGGCAAAGCTCACATCAGCAACCGGCATACGTGTATTGTGCAGGAGAAAAGCGGCCTGGTTCAGCCGCTTAATCTGCAGCAATTCCTTGTAATTGCGTCCCAGCAGGCGGTTTATGGCCCGGCTGAGCCAGTACACGTCATATCCCATCAGGGCTGCCAGCTCTGTCAGGCTGCCCTCCCGGTAATGCTCGTCTATGTAACGCAGCACCTGCAGGGTGAGCTGCTGCTCAAAGGATTGTTCGCTGTCGCTGTTTACCCGGATCCGTCCCGTATAATGCATGAGATGGCGCAGCAGCAGGCCCATGGTGGTCTGGTTCATGGCCTGCATTCCCTCCCGCTCATGCATAAGGGACCACACCAGGTTCTCCACCAGGTTCTGGACCGGCAGCACATCCGCTATCTGGAAATGAAGATATCGTCCATACCTGGTATCATCACAGAGACATCCCACGATAAAATCCCGCAGCAGGTTCTCCTCCTCCCCCATCATACGGAAGGCCGTGTCAAAGAATTCAGGAAGAATGATGAAGTTCACCGCAATATCATCCTGTCCGGCAGGCTGAATTTCCTGGACCGCGTGCTGGTTTAAAAACAGCAGCTCCCCTTCCTTAAGCTTCAGCTCCCTGCCGTCCACCACATGGGTGGTCTCCCCCCTGCACATGTAGATTACCTCCACATAGTTGTGGGTGTGCTCCGGAAAATGCACGAAACGGGTATGGGGCCGGATGGTAATAAGCTGTCCGGCCTCCAACAGCTTATCGCTGTCTATAACCATGTCCCCGCGGTCCATATACAGGGTCCTGTCTATATCCGAACTGCCTGCCAGTATCTTCTGTTCTTCTTGCGTGATGACACTTAGGCTTTGAATCAGCTCACGGTTCATATAAATCCCCTTCTTTCCTCTGCTGCACCTGCTGTGAAGCAAGAAACTCCTCCATCTCCCCAACCGACAAAGGCTTGGAATAATAGTATCCCTGTATCTGTTCCACCCCTATCTCCTCAACCAGCCGTCTCTGGCTTTCCGTTTCCACGCCCTCGGCAATCACGGTCATTCCCAGGTCCTTAAAGGCATGTACCAGATGTTTTATGGTCAGGGCCGAGGTGGGATTATCTATGGACGCCCATACCAGACTTTTATCCAGTTTAATGGTGCCGAAGGGGATTCGGATCACAGTGGCAATATTGGAGTAGCCTGTCCCAAAATCATCCAGTCCCATTTCAATCCCATGTTTTCTCATCTCCAGTGCAAAATCCGTTACCACCTGCGGATTCTCCGCGAGCGTGCTCTCTGTAAACTCGATTTTGACGGCGGACATGGGCGTACCGTTGCGCTCTATAATTTCCAGCACTTTCCGGGCCAAATCCGGCTGGGAAAACTGGATGGCGGAAAAGTTCACATGGATGGCCTCCATGGGCAGTCCTTTTTCGATCAGCCGGTTAATGTATTTACAGACCTCATCCAGAATCACATACGTGAGTTCAATAACCAGGCCGGTCTCCTCCGCAATGGGTATGAATTCATTTGGATAGACCGGTCCTATGGAGGTGTGGTTCATGCGCATCAGGGACTCCGCATACAGGAACTGCCTGGTTCCCACAGAGTAGATGGGCTGGTAATACATCTCCACGCTGTGATTGGCCAGCTGTCCTTTCAGAATCCCGATAATTTTCTTTCTCCGCTCCAGCTTTTCCATCATCTCCTGGTCGCAATAACAGACCTGTCCGTATCTGCCCGTCTTGGCCTGTGATACGGCATATTCGATGTAGCTGACCGCTTCCTCCAGTGTTTTCACATATTCCGAGCGCCTTATAACTCCCATCACCACCGAGAGTTTGAACTGATAATCCTGGTTGCGCCACGGCTGCTTCATCCGGTCCTCTATGTCAAGGACACACCGGCGGACGCCTTCCCCGCTGTCATTGATAAACAGCAGCGCAAACTCATCCCCGCTGTACCGGTAAACATTTTCCTTGGGACCTGCGCTGCACAAAAAGGCGCATACCTGCTTTAAAAAGGCATCTCCCCCATGCTGCCCGCATACATTGTTAATCTGCCTGAAATCACGTATGGAAACCACCAGCAGCGCGAAATCCTTATCCGGATACCTTCTCAGGAGAAGATCCAGCATGTTGAGGAGTTCCTGGCGGTTGGGCACATTGGTGAGATAGTCCAGGGATATCTGGCGGTTCTGGAGATGCAGGTATATAATCAGCAGCGCGCAGGTGGCAGCGGAGCCGGACAATATGATATCCGGATACATCTGCTGGAAAAAGATTACAAGGACAGCCAATACGGGAAATGCCGCCAGTATGTGGTAAATATGGCGGTCCATGAAACGCCTGTTCCTGACCGCAATAACAATGCAGCCCGCGCAGTATGCATAAAAAATAAGGTAGGTCAAAAAAATCAGGCGGCCCTGCTCATAGCCCTGATTCCCGGTAATATCAAACAGGCATTTTGTAAAAAGATTGGACAGCACCAGCAGTACATAGACAGCCCCCAGAATCCCGCCCAACAGAATCATGCGTTTGAGCTGGGGCCTTTCTTCATAAATAACGGAAACCACGTAAAGATAGTACACCGGCCCCATGAGAGGCGTCAGCATAAAGTATATGGTGGTGATTGTCCAGGTAACCCAGACAGGGGACGGGATATATCCGCACAGCATAAACGTGGACAGGATGTTGCTCAGCATAGCCGCAAAGGTGACGGTCAGACACTCCTGGAACATTCTGTTTTTCAGGCTGGGCAGATGGCTGCCTTTTCTGGAATACACCCATATGATTCCCAGGATAACCAATGATATTGTTTCCGGAGCTATGTTCCACCTCACCCTTATGTACCTGCCGTTTCCCACCTGTTCCCCGCCGTATTAAAATCCATTTTCACTTTCCCTTTTCTCAACGTGTACAAGGTGTCATCATTTCTTAATCATATACCATATTTCTGTTTACATCAATAACTAATATGGGAAATATTTCTTTTTACGGCCCCGGATTTTCCAAGTAAAAGCCACGCAAAAAATTCCCGGCTCATATTGCCTCTGGGAACTTTCTTCCAATACAGTCTCTTATATTTCCGCCTGCCGTCCTGCTTTCATTTTACTCTTAAAATTCATAAGGCGGATTACCGGAAAAATCAGCAATCACGCCGTGGGGATTCTCCAGGTAAAAAACGACAAAAATGGGGTTGTCAGCTGTATGATACTGGCCTTTCACGATTGGATTGGCCATGCAGGCTTCCTTTACCTCCATATTGTTTTCAAAGACCGCCCTGCCGTGGAGGCGCAGCCACGCATAGGCGGAATCTGAGACAGATACTTCCACCTCCGGATTGGCCTGCATGTCCTTGTATACCTCCTTCTGGCTGTTGGTGCAGAACCACAGCTTCCCATCCTTCTCAAAACAGAACATGAAGGGGCGGCACTTTGCCTTCCCATCCCTGCCAACGGTTCCCAGATACTGTACCGGATTTGCCTGTAAAAATTCCACAACTTTACGCATAATAATTTCCATCCTTCCTTTGACTTAATCCTGTATGCCAGTGATTTATTTCTTATACCAGCATTATAAAATGGGCTCCGCATTCGCACAAGAACGCACTTTAAAGTGGGATAGGCACCTGACAGTGTTATAGTATCTTAAAGATACCGTTTGATTTACAATTATTTTAAGGTATTCTAATATTTTTTGTTGAAAAATCCCAGTAACTCTGCTACAATCGCATTAAGAAGATCTTATCTTAACCAATCATTTAGGAGGGTATTATGGAACAAATGTTATTTTTAGTCCCAGTAGTGGGGCTGCTGGGTCTCCTGTTTGCTGTCATTCTAAGACAGCAGGTCGTCAAGGAGGACCCAGGCACTGACAAGATGCGTGAGATTGCCGACGCAATCGCAGAGGGCGCCAACGCGTTCCTGGCGTCTGAGTACCGCATACTGGTCATCTTTGTAGCTGTGTTATTTTTTGTCATTGGTTTTGGAACACGGAACTGGATTACAGCCGGATGTTTCCTTGTGGGAAGCGGTTTTTCCACCATGGCCGGTTATCTGGGCATGAACGCCGCTATCCGCGTCAACAGCCGTACCGCTAACGCTGCACGCACAGCCGGTATGCACCGCGCACTGGCGCTTGCGTTCTCCGGCGGAAGCGTTATGGGAATGGCCGTGGTTGGCCTAGGCCTGCTGGGCGTAGGCGTTCTCTACATACTGACAAGGGACGTATCCGTTTTATCAGGTTTCAGCCTGGGAGCTTCCTCCATCGCGCTCTTTGCCCGTGTGGGCGGAGGTATTTACACCAAGGCCGCTGATGTAGGCGCTGACCTGGTAGGCAAGGTAGAGGCCGGAATCCCTGAGGATGATCCCCGTAACCCTGCCGTTATCGCAGACAACGTAGGCGACAATGTAGGCGATGTGGCCGGCATGGGCGCTGACCTGTTTGAATCCTATGTGGGTTCTCTGATTTCAGCCCTGACACTGGGACTTGTATTTTATCAGGAAGCCGGCATCGTTTTCCCGCTTATGCTCTCAGCATCCGGTATCGTTGCAGCTATCATAGGCTCTCTGCTGGTCAAGAGCATCGGCAATTCCGATCCGCATAAGGCGCTAAAGACAGGCGAGTACAGCGCAACTGCTCTGGTAGTGGTATGCTCCCTTGTCCTCAGCCGCATATTCTTCGGCAATTTCATGGCTGCGTTTACCATCATTACAGGCCTATTGGTAGGTGTTCTGATTGGAGCCGTCACTGAAATATATACATCCGGCGATTATCGTTTTGTCAAGAAAATAGCCGAGCAGTCCGAAACAGGCTCCGCAACCACCATCATCAGCGGACTTGCTGTGGGAATGCAGTCAACTGCCATCCCCATCCTGCTGGTTTGTGTGGGTGTTCTGATTTCCAACAAGCTTATGGGCCTTTACGGAATTGCCCTGGCCGCCGTAGGCATGCTGTCCACCACCGGAATCACCGTAGCCATCGATGCTTACGGTCCCATCGCTGACAATGCAGGCGGAATCGCCGAGATGGCTGGTCTGGACAAAAACGTCAGGGATATCACTGACAAGCTGGACTCTGTGGGCAATACAACCGCTGCCATCGGCAAGGGCTTTGCCATTGGCTCCGCTGCCCTTACAGCTCTGGCCCTATTTGTCTCCTACGCTGAGGCAGTAAAGCTCACCACCATTGACATTCTCAACGCACATGTTATTGTAGGACTTTTCATCGGCGGAATGCTGACATTCCTCTTCTCTGCCATGACCATGGAATCCGTATCCAAGGCCGCTCATCAGATGATTGAGGAGGTACGCCGCCAGTTCAGGGAAAAACCCGGCATTCTCAAGAGAACGGACCGTCCTGACTATGCTTCCTGCGTATCCATCTCAACCAAAGCCGCTCTTCGGGAAATGTTCCTGCCAGGCCTGATGGCAGTTCTGGCGCCTCTGGCTACCGGTCTTATCCTTGGACCTTCTGCCCTTGGCGGACTCCTGACTGGCGCTCTGGTAACCGGCGTATTAATGGCCATCTTTATGTCCAACTCCGGCGGCGCATGGGATAACGCAAAGAAGTACATCGAGGAAGGTCATCACGGCGGCAAAGGCAGTGATTCACACAAGGCCGCTGTGGTTGGCGATACCGTAGGCGATCCCTTCAAGGATACCTCAGGTCCATCCATCAACATTCTTATTAAGCTGATGACGATTGTATCTCTGGTATTCGCTCCTCTGTTCCTGCAGTTTGGAGGATTAATTTAAACGCAAAGCCCAATCTTTTACGGCTATATAACAGTAAATGGGAAGGAAAATCCACAACACGGATGTTCCTTCCCATTGTTTTATTACAATTTGGTTGGCAGCGGACGCGGATTACCTCCGCCATACCTCCCTATTCTCCTTCTTTTAGCGTTTTGGGAACAGGTCCTCCAAGGCCTGACACAATCTCATCTGCCAGCCCGTCCAGGGCCTTCACCACCTCGTCTATCTGCTCCGCCTTCATGTTGTCAACATGGAAGCCTCCGGTGCAGACCACTACCCGGCTGGTGGCCCTGCACAGCTTCTCCGCCAGCCTCCGGCACAGGGCCTCATCCTTGTGGCCCGTCAGGTTCAGTACGGAGGATGTGGCGCTTATGGTTTTGTCTCCTGTCAGGGACGGCCTTGGCACTGCCTGGACCGTACATCCGATATGGGGCTTATCCCCGCCCTGGATGCAGGCCAGGATATCCTCCCCTAAAAAGGCGGCTCCTGCCTCCATATAAGAACAGGACAGCTCCCTTCGTCCTCTTATAATCCAGTCCATCTGCGGTACTCCTTTCCCTCAATTCCAAACGGCTCCAGCAGCTTGGAAGCAATATGGTATATCATCTCCTCCATATGTTCCGGCCTGTGATAAAAGGTCATCATAGGAGGTATTATTCTCACTCCGGGCATCATGGAAAGCTCATACATATTCCTTAGGTGTATGGGGCTTAAGGGGGTCTCCCTGGCTGCCAGAACCAGCGTCCGGCGCTCCTTGATGGTCACGTCCGCGGCCCGCAGAATCAGGTTTTCGGCGTATCCGCTGTGGATTCCGGCAATGGTCTTCATGCTGCACGGAACAATCAGTATCCCTGCCGTGGCAAAGGAACCGCTGGCAGGCCCGGCCCCAATCTCATCCGGGCCCAGAACATGATCTGCCAGCCCTTCCACCTGCTTTGCGGACAGATTCGTTTCCTGGCCTAATGTGAGCATGGCGCTGTCACTCATAATGAGATAGGACTCATATTCCGGCTATTCCCCTATTAACTCCAGGCATTTTACCAGAATCGGCAGACCGCTGGCGCCTGTAGCTCCCACTATAATCCGCTTGACCACGCCATCCGCCCCCATGCGTCTCATGAAATCTTCCCTCCATTTCCCTGTTTCACCCACTCAGACGGGTCTAATTCCATGAACCTGGCCCGCACAAAGCGGTCCTTCTGGTCAAAGGGGACCGTACAGTCAAAGATCGTCTTGCATGCAATGCCATGATCCCTGATACTGGGTGAAAATTCCGGGTCATTGGACGGGTCCAGGGGATGACATCTCACCCCCGGAATGGTGATGGTGTCCACATCTCCCTGGAACCTTGTATTCATGGCCCAGAGCACATCATTCATATCAAAACAGTCCACATCCTCGTCCACCAGGAAAATATGCTTTAATTCACTGAAAGCGGAAAATGCCAGAAGGGCTGCCTGTCTCTGCCTGCCTTCATCGCTGGCAACAGACTTCTTAAACTGAAGCACCGCCATGTATTTCCCTCCCCCGGCAGAACAGCAGTATACATTCTGAAGCCTGCCCGGCATGGCCTTTTCCACCATACCATATATGCTGGCCTCGGTGGGTATTCCGGCCATGGACACATGTTCCTCGCTGGGCCCGATGCAGGTCTGCATGATGGGATGTACCCTGTGGGTGACCGCCCTGACCTTGATGAGCCAGCACTGGTCGCTGGCTGGTCCTGTATATCCGGGAAATTCCGGCATGGCAAAGCCCGTATGGGAGTTCTGGTCCTCCTTGATTCTCACGTTGGGGATGACCTCTCCCTCGATAACATACTCCGCATTGGCTATGGCCAGTTCATCCACGGTCAGACACCGGCACAGCTCCACCGGCTCCCCCCGCAGTGCCCCTGCCACCGACAGCTCGTCATATCCCAGCGGTGTGGTGGGCGGTTCAAAGCAGGAGCCAATTTCAATGGCCGGATCCACGCCGATGCTGATGGAGATGGGCAGCCTGCGGCCCAGCTGCTCCGCCCTCTCCGCCATAGCGCCGATATGTCTGGCTCCTGGTGTGAAGAAAATGGATAACTCGTCCTTCCCCTGGATACAGAGCCTGTGAATGGTGACATCATGAGCCCCTGTATCGGGATGGGCGGCATAACACATGCCCAGGGTGATATAGGGACCGGCGTCATAGGGCGTGTTGGTGGGAGCCGGAACCAGCTTATACAGGTCAAAATCCGGCTCATCTGCCCTGTGCACAACCTGCTGGCAGGCCGGTTCCCCCTGGCACATTACAGGTAAAACAGGCTTCTCCACACTGCGGCAGAGCATCTTTCCCAGCTCCTCCGGCTTACAGTCCAAAAGGGCAGCCACCCGCTTCCTGCTGGCCAGCACGCCGATGGCAACACTGGCGCCGGGATGTCCCTTCACATTGTGAAAAATCATGGCCGGGCCTTCCTTAGTAGGCCGCTTTACCGTACCTCCCGCTCCCACATACCGGTACACCCCGGATAACTGGGCCATGGGCTCTACCTCCACATCTGTTTCCAACAGCTGCCCCGGCAGCTCTGCCAATAATTCCAGCGCGCTTCTCAAATCCCTGACTTTCTTTGCCATACCATAATCTCCTGTCCGGCGGTTCTTACCCCGCCTGTTATATTTTCTTTCCGCGTTGACTGATGTTCCATGCAATGTGCTTCCATCCCACACCTTATATTTCACATCTTATATCTCACATCTTATTTTTCGCATCCTATATCTCACATCTTAACGGAAAAAGCCTGGAGAATCAATTCATCTTATGGTATAATTGTTTCCAAAACGGAATGAATCCACAATACAAACCGGGACATACAAAGAACAGGCATAAGCCTGAATATGCCTGAACATGCATAATTAAGCCTGAACATACCTGAACATGACTGCTCCCATGTCCCAGAAAGAGACGGATAACAGATATGACCTTTGAACAACTGGATTATTTTATTGCGGCCGTCCAGTGCGACACCTTTTTGGACGCCGCGGAAACGCTGCATATCAGCCAGTCCGCCCTGTCCAAGCAAATCATGAAGCTGGAAAAGGAACTGGACATACAGCTATGGGACAGAAGCCGGCGCTCCGCCGTACTGATAGAGGCCGGACACATGTTCTACGAAGAAGCCCTGAAGCTGTCCGGAGAATACCGGAAAACCCTATTCCGGCTCAGTGAATACAAGGAAAAAGCAGGCCAAAGGCTTTCCGTCGGCACCCTTCCCATTCTGTCCCAGTATCATCTCACAGCTATGCTGAAGGATTTTGCGGACAGCCATCCCCACATCCGCCTTTTTCTGGAGGAAGTCGAGGAACACGACCTGCTGCAGGGATTTTCCAACAACGCCTATGATCTCATCATCACCCGCAGCAACATGCCGGACAGGAAAACCCATACCTTTTGTTCGTTGGCAGAGGACAGGCTGGTGGCAATCCTTCCTGAAAACCACAGGCTGGCCGGAAGGGCGGGAGTCTCCTTAAACGACATTGCAGGAGAGGGCTTCATACTGATGCACAGCTACACGTCCATCTATCATTTCTGCATGGACCTGTTCCAACAAGCCGGAATCCGCCCCCGTCTGCTTCGCACGGCCCGCATGGAGTCCATCATCAGCGCAGTGGCTGTCCGTGAAGGCATCAGCCTGCTGCCGGAGGAAAATTTTAAGCTGTTCCAATACAAGGACATTGTCTCTGTCCCCATAGAGCCCGCCCGGAAGCTGTCCATCGGCATAGCCGGAAAAAAGCAGGGGCAGGTTTCCTCTGCCATGGCCGAATTTCTCCGATATGCCCAAGGATATATGAGATAAACCCACGCCGGGGCCCCATGGGGCTGTTGTTCCGCCTACTCCTGCACCACGGCCCACATGCGGACAGGAAGTCCTGTGGCGCCCTCAATGGGCGGAAACACTGCAAATACAATGGCTCCTGCCGCAGGCACCTGGTCCAGATTGCACATGACCTCCACCTGCAGCTTGCCCTTGCCCAGCAGATAGCGCTCGCAGGCCAGGTCCCCTGACCAGGCCGCCAGCACCGATGCATCCGTATCCAACGTTTCATGTCCATTGGCAGCTGCATTGCGCACCTCATAGATGTATCTCAGCGCCTCCATGGACCACCCCGGAAAATGCTCTCCGCCCTCCTGGTCAAAATTGGAGATGGCGTCCATATCCGGCCAGCGCCTGCTCCATCCGGTATACAGGGCCACAAAAGCCCCATCCGGAATATCCCCGTACGCGGCCTCAAATCCCCTGATATCCTCAACGGTCACGGCATATTCCACATTTTCCTTCACCTTTTCAGAAATATCAATTACCACCAGGGGAAAGACCATGTCCTTGACGCCGTACTGCTCCGACAATGCCTCCCCTTTGATGAAATGGCCCGGAAAATCAATATGCGTGCCGAACTGCCCCGGAAATTTGAAGGTCTGTATCAGACATTCCAGCTCATTTCCCCAGTCATATACGGTTTTTGAAAGCTCCACGGCCCCCTCCGGTATCCCTCCCCAATAGGGACTGTCGTTGTTGAGCGGGTGGGACAGCTCGACCCAGCGGCACTTCTTAAGTCTCTTTAAATCTTCCCATAATTCATACATGTTCCGGTTCCTCCTGTCGTATATTTGCTTTTCTTGTTCCATGCTAATGACTCCATTATAGCGTGTACGCTGAGTCATTACAAGAAAAAATACGCTCACATCCGGTTTCTGACACATACGATTTCTGGCACATCCCTTTTCACCCCAGGAGCAGCCCGTTCCTGTCCCTGGTTACACCGCAATCCTTCAGAGATATCTTTATATTGGTAAACGGCAGCGGGATGTGATAATGGTCCCACCGCCAGTTGAGGGAGACAGCCCTGGAATACCGCGCCTGGACTGCGATGAAATTTTTCCTTCCTTTTTCAGCCAGATAAAATCCAAGGGTTTTCGGAACCCTTCTGGGGCCCAGAGGCCCGTCCATGGCTGCTGCCAGGGTCTTTCCGGGACACTCCGCCTCCTCAATCAGGTTTCTCAGGAAATCCCGGCTCCTGCAGCCGTCCGGAACCCTTATGGCCCGTCCATTACAGCGCCTGATTACAGCTTCAATATAATCCCCGCGCCCGTCCGACGTCACGATGACCGCTATATCACGTCCCTCCGACCATCTTCTGAGCAGCAGATTCATCAAAAAGCTGTCCTTATGCCAGAAACCAATGACAGCGCCCCTGTCCGGCATATCTTTGCTCCATATATCCGGCATCTCCACTTCCAGCCGTACCGTTTTCTCAAGCAGCCTTAAATAACCGTAATATAGACGGCACAAACATGCCTTTGCCATGCGCTCCATAACCGGCATCCTCCTTCTGTTCTGTCATAAGCCCGTACTGCTGGGCAGCCAAGGCCGCAATCTGACCGGACTCATAGGATTCTGCTGTCCTGCGGGCCTCCTCCGCCATACCGGACCATGCATCCCGTTCTAATACCAGGCGGGCCGCAGCGGCGGCAAAGGCATCCGGATCTTCTTCTGTCATATATCCATTTATCCCCTGCCTGACCACGTCCACAACGCCGCTGGCCCTCACAGCTGCCACGGGACAGCCGGCAGCCATGGCTTCCAGCAGCACGATTCCCTGTGTCTCAGACCTGGACGCAAACAGGAATGCGTCTGCCGCATTCAGGTAATGACGCACCTGGGTATTCTCAATCTTCCCTGTAAACACAATCTGGCGGCTGATTCCCAGAGATTCAGCCAATGCTTCCAGGCGGTTTCTCTCGGTACCGTCCCCAATCACCATCAAACGGAAGTTCTCACCCAGTATGCCCTTGAGACGCGCTGTTCCACGCAAGAGAAAATCCAGGTTCTTTTCCTTTTCCAGCCGCGCCGTGGTGGCAAACAGATAGGGACATCCGTTCCCGTACAAGGACCGTATTCCGGCAGAATGCGTCTGGTCAGATTGGAATGATACAGAGTCCAGTCCTGTGGGCAGTACGGCTATCCAGGTTTTTGTACCCTGCTTCAGCAGATGCTCCCTCATGGTAGCAGTTGGGGCGAATACCAGGTCGCACTTGTTGGAAAATCCGGTGATTAAGGCCGGCACCAGAACCTCCCTTCCATACCTGGCAATCCGGCTTACCGGATATTCCCCGGAAGCCATGGCCTCATAGAATTTAAAATGATGGAGATATTCCTCATAGCGGGTGTGATAGGTGTAGGCCACAGGTATGTTATATTTCTTTCCCAGATACAGGGCTGCCTGCCCTACCAGCACTGGATGATGGACATGAATCACATCAAACTTCCCTTCCCGGAAACACATCCCGATTTTTTTGTCAAAACAGTTTCCCAGGGTCATTCCCCGGTCCGCCTTCCGGTACATAACCTTAAAGCGCACCACATCCTCCTCCGGCTCACCTGGCAGCTTTCCGTCGGGTTCCGGAGCAAATACCATCACCTTATGTCCCAGCGACCTTAAGCCTTCTGCCAGCCGCTCAATGGAAATAGGCACTCCTCCTATAAAGGGTTTATAATTGTTGGTAAACATTGCAATATTCATGGGGACCTCCTTCTATGATAACAGCTGGAACACCTGGTCGCCCATCATATACCCGGCTCCAATCAGGAAAAAATTCCAGACAAAAATGCCAAGGGCTGAGCTTATGGTGTATTTAACAAAATTCATACGGACGACACCGGCCGGAATGGAAATAATGGTGCGAATCATGGGAATCAGCTTGCTGATGAAGATTCCTGCCGCTCCCCTGGTCCTGATCAGGTCGAAATTCCGTTGGATGACCGGTTCATGTTTAGGAAAACGTTTCAGATAACGGTCCAGAAACAGCTCCCCTCCCATGCGCCCGATTCCATATAAAATCCAGCTTCCCAGGAACCCGGCCGCCAGGGCCAGGAGCATCACCATAAAAAAACTGATCTGCCCTCTGGCTGCCCATATGCCTGCCAGCGGCATGATAAGCCCTGCCGGGAATCCCGGAAGGTTCATGTATTCCAGCAGAATGATCACAAATATAAAAACAGCTCCGTATTGCAGAAAGTATTGTGTCAGTACCTGAACATTCATATGTGATTCCTCCTATTGGACCGTATCATAAAGTAGGAATCTAAACCCGGCCTCCAAAAAAAGCATAAGGATTTCTAAAGAAGTTATAAGTATTTTCCTATAACCCATAAAATTATGGGGATAGCATTCCCAATCATTTTTATGTTAGAATATTTTTAACAAAATATGAGCTGTTTTTATTAAAAAATTATGCACTTTATATTTTTATCCCGGGATTCCAATGAGAAAAAAGGAGGATTTTTATTATGCAAGCAATGAAACGAAACAAAAGTATGTACCATTGGGTGATACTGACCTGCTGTGTCCTGACCCTGATGTTTGCCTACTCCACACGTTTTGGATTGGCACAGCTGTTTACCACGCAAATCATCAGGGAGACCGGCTTTGCCACCAGCGCCTATTTTCTGTCAACCACAATTGCCAGCATCATCTGTGTTTTTACCGGCCCCATCGCCGGAAAGCTTTTGAGAGGCCGGTACATGAGGCCCACGTTTATTGTCTGTGTCATCGGCACCATGGGCTTTTATTCCTGCTACGGCTTCTGCCATGAACTCTGGCAGTTCTATCTGGTGGGCGCCCTTCAGGGATTCTTTGCAATGGGAGCCTGCACCATACCCGTAACCGTCCTTATCACAAACTGGTTTGAAAAGAACCGGGGTCTCATGTTCAGCATAGCCATGATGGGAATCAGCCTGGGAGGAACCTTTCTCAGTCCCCTTTTATCCTGGACCATCACGATGTTCGGCTGGCGCAGGGCCTATTTCATACTGGGAGCCGTGAGCCTGGCTGTCCTGATTCCCATTTCCGCCTTTATCGTCAGGCGTTCCCCTGAGGATGTGGGGCTTCTCCCATACGGACACGGAGAAGAAGGCACCGGTAACCGCGGGAAAAGCAAAAGCGTTCCGGCCAGCAACTGGAACGCCGCTCTGAGCGAAGCCAGGAAAACGCCGATTCTCTGGATGTTTGCCGCCGGCGGATTCCTGATTTATTTTACGTCCTGCATCATGGGACATATGAGCTACTACCTGCAGACCACTGGTTTTGACCCTGCTTCCATTGCAGCCTATATCTCTGTCTATTCCGTGGTGGCCCTTGCGGGAAAACTGGTTCTGGGGCATATATTTGACCGTTTCGGGCCAAAAGGCGGTATCCTCTTTGGCTGCGGCACCTTCTTTATCTTCCTCATCTGCTTTATCATGGTTCAGGGAAGTCCCCTTATGCTGTATCTGTCAGCCGTTTTCTACGGGTTTGGCACCTGTACGGCTACGGTGGCCATCCCCATTATGACCACCAGTATTTTCGGTCCGAAAAACTACAGTGAGATTTACGGATTCATCTCCGCCTTCACCATGACCGGCGGCGCCATCGGCAGTTCCGGCATCGGCCTGGCATTCGATATCACCGGCTCCTATAAACTGGCCCTGACCATCCTGGCCCTGCTCACTGTCCTGACCATTGTAATCATGTTCATGTGCATCAGCCTCAGCCAGAAACGCGGTGAAAAGACGGCAGACAAGGGCGTGATGCCGGCATAGCATGGGCCATAGCATGGTCCATACCGGCACAGGGCTTATCTGCCTTATGCCTCCAGCCTTCCAATCAGCCGTTCCAGCACCGCCCTGACAGCCGCCGGGTCCTTCCGCCCCGGCGGCACCCTGCGCCATCCCTGCTCCAGGGTGGTGTAGGCCGCGCTGCATAGCGTGGGTTCCCGGCACAGCCTGAACCCCTCATGGTCCATCTGGACCATCCAGGACGCGCCTCTGCACCAGCAGTTCATGGCAGGAAGGCGGATGTCATCATCGTCTGCCGCCAAAAACAGGCGGTAGGCAGGAAAGGCTTCCAGACGCAGGGCCAGTTCCCTGAGCCCTCTTGCATATTGGGCCGGTGAAACCACCACCTATTTTTTCCCCAGAAGGGACAGGCTGGTGCTGGTAAAACAGGTATCGGCCCTGCGTTCCATCTCGCCCAGCTGCAGAATCTGGATAAACTCTCCCTGTCCGCCTGCCAGCTGGTTCTCCACCAGGCCCCGCAGCTGTCTGTTGATCTCCCTCAACCGTGAGGCTGCTGTGCCCGTTATCTCATTTTCCCTCAGAATATCATCAAACAGCTGTTCCCCGGCGCTCATAAAGGCCGGAGCCGGGAGGTAGGAAAACAGCGTCTCACCGGCTCGCCCCTGCTGCCGCAGCATCCTGGCCGCCTCTGCCCCCAATCCCATGAAGAGGTCCGAAAACATGGGACGGCAGCTGGTGAGAACCATCTCCACCACATTCCTGTGCTGAAGAACGGAGTAGGCATCCGTATAGACCGTAGCCGAGGTCTGTTCCTGTGACATGGACATACCTGCAATGCTCATGGCGTGCTCCAGAATAAAAAAGGAAAACCAGTAAATATTCTCATCATAATACTGGTGATAAAACCAACGGGCATTCCGGTGGAATATAAGGGGGCTGCACAGCTGAAAAAACGCCACAAACTTGTCAACGGACACGGAAAAATGCAGGGCCGCCTTGAAAACAAACCCCCGGTCCAGCAGCCGGACCATCCGGCCCACCCATTCCCTGGCATAGGCAGTGTCATCCAGCAGCCATCCGGTCTGCTCCGAATCCACATAAAACAGCTCTCCCGGATTCTCCATGGCCTCCGCAATCTCCAGAAGGTCGGAAATAGCCTGACGCCTTCCCTCCCCGCTGGTATATATGGCAATCTCCGCTGTGCAGAGCGCCTCAGCGCGGATGGTAAATGCCTTCGGCACCGTAAAATGCCGGTCGTTCAGAACACGGTAAAGCAGCGCTTCTGTTCCCGGCAGGCCCCATTCTTCTGATGTGCCGGCTGCCCCGGACAGACCGCCATCCCCCGTCCCACTCACATCTACTTCTTCCCCCTTTGGTTCCTCCAGAGGGACCAGGGAACGGAGGGCATCTGCCAGGGCCATGGGGTTCTGTTCCAGCAGCATCCTACATACCTCGTCGAAATATACGGATTTAGCGCTGAGCCGCCTGCTTCCGCTGCGCCATTTGCTCACAAGGCTGGCGTTCACGTGAAGCCTTCTGGCCAGAGCTGCTGTGGACAGCCCCAGGCGGTCCATCAGATAACCCAGGGTAGATAATTTTCGTTCTGTCATGAACCTCTCCTCCTCTAAAGCATATCCTTCATGAAAGCCGCATTGCCGGCAGTATCTCAAGCAGTATCTCCAGCAATATCACCGGCCGCCTTACCGGCACCCTCCCTGACAAACCACTGTCATGGTACTGGTACTGACAAAGAGACCAAACCTCTTTTCAAACAGAAAAACCATTGTTATACTATAGACATATCAGCAAGTTGCACAAAAGTCAAGAAATATGAAGAATGTTATTAGCTAAAATAACAATTTTTTTAATAGGTCTGGTCCGGAACAGACCCGGTGACAGGAACATCAAAACTGTATTTCAAAGAAAGGGGCACGTAATTCATGGCAGAGAATAAGGACTATAAATATGTGGATCACTACGATTTCAACGAGGAGCTTCTGAAACAGGCATTTGCCGAGGCCCGCAGGATTTACAAGGAGCGGGGCTTCATGCGCAGGATGGGCTTTGGAAAGGCGCCTGCCATTACCACCGTAGATATGGCCAGGGCCTGGATGAGCGAGGGGCATCCCTTTACCTGCGACCACTCCGAAGAGGTCTGCGCCAATGCATTAAAGGTGCTGGAGGCCGCCCGCAAATCAGGCGTTCCCATCTTCCACACCACAACCGGCTACATAGGAAAACAGCAGTGGGATCTTCCCCGCTGGGATGAGAAGATACCTATGAGCGCCCTGGATATCAATTCCGAATGGCTGGAAATCGATCCCAAGCTGAAGCCGCGCCCAGAGGAACCGGTCATCCATAAAAAATATGCTTCCAATTTCTTTGGGACCCACCTGGCCCAGACCCTGAATTTCCTGGGTGTGGATACGGTCATCGTCATGGGCGCCACCTCCTGTGCCTGCGTGCGGCATACGGTCATGGACTCCACCGGATACGGCTTTAAGACCATTGTTCCGGAGGGAACTGTGGGCGACCGTGTTCCGGGCGTCATCGAGTGGAACCTGTTTGACATGGAAGCCAAGTTTGCCGATGTGGTGCCGGTGGACGAAGTAGTCAAATATCTGGAAGGAATTGATTCCAATGTCTATACCAAGCACGAACGGTCACTGGACTAATCATTAACCCGCCCAACCAAGTTTTTCTAAATATGATACGCCGGTCCCTTTTCTGGAATCGGCGTATCTCATCTCAGGTCCATGAAAGGAGCTTATATGAGCCTTCTAATAAAAAATGGAACCATTCTGACCGCCACCAGTGAATTTACAGGCGATATCTATATAGAAGGGGAGACCATCCGCCAGATTGGAACGAATCTGAACGTAAACGCCAGTCAGACCATTGACGCCTCCGGAAAATATGTAATGCCGGGAGGGGTGGACGAACATGTCCACTACGGTTCCTTTGGCGGCCGTCTCTTTGAAACAGCCGAAGCAGCGGCAGCCGGCGGCACCACCACC
>JAJQEA010000054.1 GCA_021201905.1 Clostridia bacterium | reverse complement strand
CTCAGGGGCATTATGGATGAAGAGATGGAGTTTCTCAACAATGTGCTTCACGGCGCCCAGGTAACCGACAAGTTCCTTCCCCTGCTCACGGGTGAGGCTGCCAGGAATTCCATCGCTACGGCAGACGCCTGCACCCTGTCCCTCAGGGAAAACAGGAAGGTAAAGCTCAGCGAAATCATGAAGTGAAATAATATGGACGGTAAAGGAGATCAGTCATGAAGACAATTGGATATGCAGTGGTTGGAACGGGATATTTTGGGGCGGAGCTGGCCCACATCATGAAGGAGCAGGAGGGCGCCAGGGTAGTGGCTGTCTATGACCCGGAGAATGCTGGGACAGTGGCGGCGGAGCTGGGCTGCGACGTGGAGACGGATCTGGACCGGTTATACAGCCGTGAGGACGTGGACGCGGTGATCGTGGCTTCGCCCAATTACCTTCACAAGGAACCGGTTATCAAGGCGGCGGAGCATGGGGTGCACGTATTCTGTGAAAAGCCCATCGCCCTTTCCTATCAGGACTGCGTGGAGATGGTGGAGGCATGCGTTGCCCACAACGTCACCTTTATGGCGGGCCATGTGATGAACTTTTTCAGGGGTGTACGCACAGCCAAAAAGATGATTAACGAGGGAGTCATCGGCAAGGTGCTGTACTGCCACTCTGCCAGGAACGGCTGGGAGGATATACAGCCCTCTGTCAGCTGGAAGAAAATAAGGGCCAAATCAGGAGGCCATCTATACCACCACATCCATGAGCTGGACTGCATCCAGTTCCTTATGGGCGGCTGCCCCGAGGAAGTGACCATGGCAGGCGGAAATGTGGCCCACTGCGGGGAGCAGTTCGGGGATGAGGACGATATGCTGTTTATCACCATGGAATACGGTGATAACCGGTACGCTGTGCTGGAGTACGGCTCCGCCTTCCACTGGCCGGAGCATTATGTGCTGATTCAGGGTACAGAGGGCGCCATCCGCCTGGATATGTTCAACTGTGGCGGAACCCTTAAGAAGGGGGATAAGGAGGAGCATTTCCTCATGCACAAGACACAGGAGGAGGACGACGACCGCACCAGAATCTACCACGGCACGGAGATGGACGGAGCCATCATGTACGGCAAACCGGGGAAGAAGCCGCCAATGTGGCTTCACAGCATCATGTATGATGAGATGGAGTATTTCAACCATATCATGCATGGGGCCCAGCCGGACGAGGAGTTTAAGGCCCTGCTTACAGGGGAGGCTGCCAGAAACGCCATTGCCACGGCAGACGCCTGCACCAGGTCCCGGTTTGAGAACAGAAAGGTAAAACTGTCTGAGATAACGGGGGTGAAATAAGAATGAAGCTTGACAAATACAGGGGAATTATCCCGGCATTTTACGCCTGCTACGACAAGGCAGGAGAGGTAAGTGAGGACGGGGTGCGGGCACTGACCAGGTACTTCGTGGACCAGGGGGTGAAGGGCGTCTATGTGGGGGGCTCTTCGGGAGAATGCATCTACCAGTCTGTGGAGGACAGGAAGAAGACGCTGGAGGCTGTGATGGACGAGGCCGCGGGCCGGCTCACCGTCATTGCCCATGTTGCCTGCAACAATACAAGAGACAGCCGTATTCTGGCAGCCCATGCCCAGGACCTGGGTGTGGACGGGATTGCGGCCATACCGCCCATTTATTTCAAGCTGCCGGAATATTCTGTTGCCGGGTACTGGAATGATATATCGGAGGCAGCTCCTGAGACGGATTTCATTATCTATAACATACCCCAGCTGGCCGGTACGGCCCTGACCATGAATCTTTTAAAGACAATGCTCTTAAACGGGCAGGTGGCAGGAGTGAAGAACTCATCCATGCCCGTACAGGACATCCAGATGTTCAAGGCGGAGGCCATGAAGACACGGCAGGATTTCATCGTGTTCAACGGCCCGGATGAACAGCTGGTGTCCGGTCTGGCCATGGGGGCGGATGGGGGAATCGGCGGTACCTACGGGGCCATGCCGGAGCTGTTTTTAAAGATATATGAGATGGTGTCGGAAAACAGAATGGCAGAGGCCAGGGCCATCCAGTATGATGCGGATGAAATCATATATAAGCTCTGCTCGGGAACATGCAATATGTACGCCATGATAAAGGAAGTGCTGCGCATCAGCAGGGGAATCGATATAGGCGGAGTCAGGAAGCCGCTGACAGACTTATGCGGCAGCGACCGGGCCATTGCCGGGGAGGCAGCCGCCATGATAGAAGCCGCAAAGGAGAAATACTGCTGATATGATATACGACTTGCTGGCTAATATAGGAAATTACAGGGGCATGAACAGGAATCTGGATAAGGCCATTGATTATCTGATGGAAACGGATATAAACAACCTTCCCCTGGGGCGGACGGAGATTGACGGGGACAGGGTATTCCTGCAGGTGATGGAAGCCAGAACCCGCCGGCTGACAGATGACAGCTTTGAAGTGCACAGAGATTATATGGACATCCAGATAGACATGGAGGGATGCGAGGTCATAGAGACTGCCCTGGACGGTGTGGCTCCCATCGGGGAATACCAGCCGGACTTTCAGAAGGCGTCAGCCTGCGTTGGGGCAGGGGGACGCTGCGTCATGGGGCCCGGCCGGTTCATCCTGTGCATGGCAGGGGAGGCCCATGGGCCGGGCGGATGCCTGGAAGAACCGGAATGTATCAAAAAATGTGTGGTGAAGGTGGCTGTGGCCCATGAAAGGCCGTGACAGCCGGAGGGAAAGGATTGGAACGAAATGGACAAGACAGAACTTTTTAACCGTATCAAAGGAAAACTCATCATATCCTGCCAGGCCCTGCCCGGGGAACCTCTCTACGATCCGGAGCGCTCCCTGATGCCTTATATGGCCAGGGCGGCCAAGGAGGTAGGGAGCCCCATGATACGTGCCAACACGGTGCGGGATGTACTGGGAATCAAGAGGGAGACAGGGCTTCCCGTCATCGGCCTGATAAAGCAGGTGTATGAGGGCTTTGACGGGTATATCACCCCCACCATGAGGGAGGTGGACGCCCTGGCAGAGGCAGGGGCCGACATCATTGCCATTGACTGTACGGACAGGAGGCGGGGAGACGGCCTGAGCCCGTGGGAATACATACAGAGCATCAAAGAAAAATATCCGGATCAGATTCTGATGGCTGATATCTCCGATTACCAGGAGGGGATTAAGGCATGGAAGAGTGGCATTGACCTGGTGAGCACCACCATGAGCGGATACACGGACTACACACCCAAGCTGGAGGGACCGGATTTTGAACTGGTCAGGCGCCTTGCGTCAGAACTTCCTGTTCCGGTTATCGGGGAAGGCCGTGTGCACACGCCGGATGAGGCAGTGAAAATGCTGGATATGGGCACCTGGGCAGTCATCGTGGGCGGGGCTGTCACACGGCCGTTAGAGATTGCCGGGCGGTTTATGAAGGCGGTTAACGGCAGACAGGAATAGAAGATAAAGAAATAGAGAAAACAAAGAGAAATGAAAAGAGAGAGGGACATCACCCGAAGCGCGGGCTGTCCCTCTCTTGCTGTATGGGCCGTAGTGCATGGGCCGCAATGCATGGGTCGTAATGCGCGGGCTGTGCCCCCCTGTGTGGTTCCCGCTGCTGGAATCCGGACAGATAAGTCTTAAGTGACTGCGGCAACAACTGCGACAACAACTGCGACAACAACTGCGGCAACCCTGCAAACCTGCTTGCCATACCTGCCTGATATGAATTATAATGGTGTCATATGAGGCCGCAGAGCGGTCCGGTTTGAAACCATATTACCAGTAAAGGCAAAGAGGAAACGTGTTTATGAAGATGGTAGAGATAAAATGCCCTTCCTGCGGGGGTAAGCTTAAGGTGGAGGATTCCCAGACAAAGCTTATAACATGTGAATACTGCGGGAGCCAGTTCCTGCTGGACGATGAGAAGGTCCAGCACATTACAAATTACAATATATACCAGACAACCCCCTCCGGCAAAAGCCGGGAAAGTGGGGCTAAAATAGCCCTTGGCGCAGGCGTGGCCTGCGTGGGAACGCTGCTGGCCATTTTCATCCTGTCCGCGTCCTCCGGTTCTTCCTCCAAAACAAGGACTGCCCCGCCGTCGTTTCCAGCCTATAGCCGCGCGGCCGGATATGTTGGGGAGTCCGGGGAAGAAGCGCAGGAGGAGGAAACGGCTCCCAAGGCAGATTCTCCCCTGTTTCACGCCATGACATCGGAGATGTTTCAGAAGGAGCCCTCGGAAATCAGCCCGGAGGACCTGGCCAGGGTCAGGTATCTTAAGGTGGAGACATCACTGGAGACAGACCGGGTATGGTACAGCTTCGACGATCCCTACAGCGAAGCCGGGCCGGTGGTGGAGACAGCCTCCTTCGGGGCCATGGACTGGGAGCCCCAGGATGCGGCGGCCTTTACGGGGCTGGTTAAACTGGATTTGGGGACAGGGCTGTCCAGAGTCCGCAGTTTAAAGGGGCTTAAGGAGCTTAAGGGAATCACCGCGGGAAATGTGGAAATCTCCGCCATAAAGGATATGCTGGACGACCCGGCCCGGATGACGGAGCTTCAGCTTAAGGGAATCACATCCATGGAGGGAATTGGCTCATTTGAGAATCTGGAACGCCTGACGGTCCGGGACTATCCCGACTCCAACCTGAAGCAGCTGGTGCCGCTTAAGAGTCTGAAACACCTGTCGCTGGAGGATTCGGTGAACTCGGATTCCATCATCAGCACGGATAAGGACAAGGTAAGGGTGAAGGACTACTCCGCCATCTCGGTCATGAGCGGTCTGGAATCCCTGTACCTGAATTCGGATATCATCAGGGACATCGGTTTTCTCAAAGGACTGCCCGCATTGGAGGCGCTTACGTTAGAGGACACGGCCGTCGTCAGCCTGGATTCCCTGTCAGAGATGCCCGCCCTGCGCTCCCTGGCTCTTTTGGGAAATAACAAGGTCCAGGATTTCGGACCCGTGGGGGCTGCCTCGGGGCTGACGTCCTTAAGCATTGACAAGATGACCTCCCAGCCGGACCCGGACCTGTCGCCCCTCACCGGCCTGGAAAAGCTGGAAATCAGGGGTTTTATGTCCATCTCCTCTCTCAGGGGGCTTGGCGGACTGAAGGAGCTTTCCATACACAGCTGCAATGTGGATGGGGCGGATGCCCTCTCATCCCTGACCGGTGTGGAGCGGCTTACATTTTACTCTGTATGGAATTCCCAGGGAAATCTGAGAAACCTGGACTTCCTCAAAGGCATGACAGGACTTAAATATGCTGATTTTACCGGCAATCTGGACGGCACGGGATGGTCGGGCTATAATTATCTGGTGGAGGTGTATGGGGATGTGAGCTCCATCTTTAACCACCAGGGTCTGGAGGAACTGTATCTGGACAACGGCAAATTTGAGATAAACTTTGACAAGATAAAGGAAAATCCCAGCCTGAGGGTTCTGGGACTCAGAAATATGGAGCTTCATAAGAATTATTATGTAGAATCCTACGGCGGAATGACCAGTGTGTGGTATGATGACGTGAAGCTGGGGGAACATATGGATATCCTGTCCCGTTTTCCCAATCTGGAGGAGCTGTACCTGGACAGCAACGAGCTGGCAGACCTGAATTTTGCCGTGGGGTTAAAGAACCTTAAAAGACTGGGCCTTAAGGACAATTATATAACGGACCTGGGTCCCCTGAAACAGGCGGAATTCCTGGAGTATCTGGACATCCGGGACAACCCTGTGGGCGAGTTGGGCGACGTGGGTAACGGAGTGGAAATTATTCAGTAATCATGTATATTGCCATCTTCTTAATAATAACGAAATATTTATCAGTTTATTTGAAAAATAGAGATAGTATGATATATTGGACAAAGAAAAATTCAGGTAAAGACGTCCGCTAAGCGGTCTTTTCGCGCTTACAGCGAACCAAGGAGGAAAT
Source organism: Clostridia bacterium (assembly GCA_021201905.1). Lineage (GTDB taxonomy): Bacteria > Bacillota > Clostridia > Lachnospirales > Lachnospiraceae > Enterocloster. The sequence goes on along the minus strand of JAJQEA010000054.1, from coordinate 17,198 downwards.
ATGAAAGGGATTATATTGGCCGGAGGAAGCGGGACGCGGCTCTATCCGTTAACCAAGGTGACATCCAAACAGCTGCTTCCGATTTACGACAAACCAATGATATATTATCCGCTGTCTGTCCTTATGAATGCGGGAATCAGGGACATCCTGATTATCTCCACTCCGGACGACATCCCAAGATTTGAGGCTCTTTTGGGCGACGGCCACCAGTTCGGCATTGAGCTGAGCTATGAGGTACAGCCAAGCCCTGACGGGCTGGCCCAGGCGTTTATCATCGGTGAGAAGTTTATCGGCGGAGATTCCGTGGCAATGGTTCTGGGTGATAATATTTTCCACGGACAGGGGCTGACCAAGCGCCTGCGCGCCGCAGCGTCCAAGGAAAAGGGCGCCACCGTGTTCGGCTACTATGTGGATGATCCGGAGCGCTTCGGCATCGTGGAGTTTGACGGGGACGGCAAGGCCATTTCAATTGAGGAGAAGCCGGAGAAGCCAAAGTCCAACTACTGTGTCACCGGTCTTTATTTCTATGACAACCAGGTGGTGGAGTACGCGAAAAACTTGAAGCCCTCAGCCAGAGGCGAGCTGGAAATCACGGACTTAAACCGCATTTACCTGGAGAAGGGCGAGCTGGACGTGATTCTCCTGGGTCAGGGCTTTACATGGCTGGATACAGGAACCCATGAGTCGCTGGTGGAGGCCACGAATTTCGTCAAGACCGTGGAGACACACCAGCACCGCAAGATTGCGTGCCTGGAGGAAATTGCTTATCTCAGGGGCTGGGTTACCAGGGAACAGGTTATGGAGACCTATGAGATTCTGAAAAAGAACCAGTACGGCAAGTATTTAAAGGACGTTCTGGACGGAAAGTATGTGGACAAGATACACCCACAGGATTTTTAACGGAGGAAAATATACATGAAAATCATTGTAACCGGCGGAGCCGGCTTTATCGGAAGCAACTTTGTACACCATATGGTAAATAAATACCCGGATTATGAGATCATCAACCTGGACCTGCTGACCTATGCAGGCAACCTGGAAGACTTAAAGCCGGTTGAGGACAAGCCCAATTATAAATTTGTGAAGGGCGACATTGCCGACAGGAAGTTTATATTTGAACTGTTTGAGAAGGAAAAGCCAGATGTGGTTGTAAACTTTGCCGCCGAGAGCCATGTGGACCGTTCCATTACAGACCCGGAGGCATTTGTGAGGACCAATGTCATGGGAACCACAACCCTGCTTGACGCCTGCCGTACCTATGGCATTAAGCGCTATCATCAGGTCTCCACCGATGAGGTGTACGGCGACCTGCCTCTTGACAGACCGGACCTTTTCTTTACAGAGGAAACGCCCCTGCACACATCCAGCCCTTATTCCTCATCCAAGGCAAGCGCGGATCTGTTCGTGCTGGCTTATCACAGGACATACGGCCTGTCGGTGACCGTGTCCAGGTGTTCCAACAACTACGGCCCCTATCATTTCCCGGAGAAGCTGATTCCCCTTATTATCAGCCGCGCCCTGGCAGATGAGGAGCTTCCTGTGTACGGCACGGGAGAGAATGTGCGCGACTGGCTCCATGTGGCGGATCACTGCCAGGCCATTGACCTGGTTATCCACAAGGGACGCGAGGGAGAGGTGTATAACATCGGCGGGCATAATGAGCGCACCAACCTGGAAGTGGTAAAGACCATTCTGAAGGCCCTTGACAAGCCTGAGAGCCTGATTAAGTTTGTGACAGACCGTCCCGGCCATGACATGCGCTACGCCATTGACCCGACCAAGATAGAGACAGAGCTGGGATGGAAGCCAACGTATAATTTTGATACAGGAATTGAGCAGACCATCCGGTGGTACCTGGACAACCAGGACTGGTGGAAAAATATACTGAGCGGCGAGTACAGTAATTATTTCGATAAGATGTACGGCAGCCGCCTGTAGGTAAACATGTGGCTGGCGGAGGAGGGAAATGCCCCGGAGCACGTTTGTGAGATGTGCCCGTAACGGGTTTTCCTGTCCTCTGCCGGCCATTATTAAGAACGGAGGTAAATGGATTATGAAAGTTCTGGTAACAGGTGTAAAAGGCCAGCTGGGCCATGATGTGATGAATGAACTGGCCCTACGCGGGATTGAGGGAATCGGTGTGGACGTGGAGGAAATGGATATCACGGACCGCACGGCGTGCGAAACTGTGATTTCCCGGGAAAAACCAGACGCAGTTATCCACTGTGCGGCATATACTGCAGTAGATGCTGCTGAAGATAACCTGGAGCTGTGCCGCAAAATCAATGCTGAGGGAACGCGCAATATCGCCAGGGTTTGCAAGACCCTGGATATCAAGATGATGTATATCAGCACGGACTATGTGTTTAATGGCGGCGGTGAGCGTCCATGGGAGCCGGATGACCACAGGGAACCCCTTAACGTATACGGGCTGACAAAGTATGAGGGCGAGATTGCGGTGGAGCAGAATGTACAGAAGTATTTTATTGTGCGCATCGCATGGGTATTCGGCGTCAACGGCAAGAACTTCATTAAGACCATGCTCCGTCTGGGGAAGGAGAAGGGGGCTGTATCCGTGGTAAATGACCAGATTGGTTCCCCCACATATACCTACGACCTGGCCCGCCTTTTGGTGGATATGATTCAGACAGACAAGTACGGGCGTTACCATGCCACCAACGAGGGGCTGTGCAGCTGGTATGAGTTTGCATGCGAGATATTCCGCCAGGCCGGCATGGACGAGGTGAAGGTGACTCCGGTGGATTCTGACGGTTTCCCCGCCAAGGCAAAGCGGCCCTCCAACAGCCGTATGAGTAAGGAAAAGCTGACGGAGAACGGTTTTGAGCGTCTGCCTTCCTGGCAGGATGCCCTGGGGCGTTACCTGAAGGCTCTTGAGGAAAAGGGGATGGCATAAGACGGAGTGGCCCCGGCTGCAGCAGGGGCATGTAATGGGGGCCTAAATAACAAGACAGGGAGGAATTAATAACAATGGGAAAATATTTTGGGACAGACGGCTTCCGCGGCGAGGCCAATGTGGACCTGACAGTGGAGCACGCCTACAAGGCAGGCCGTTTCCTGGGCTGGTACTATGGACAAAAGACGCCGGATGAGCGCTGCAGGGTGGTTATCGGAAAGGATACCAGACGCAGCAGCTATATGTTTGAATATTCCCTGGTGGCCGGGCTGACAGCCTCAGGGGCGGATGTATATCTGCTCCATGTAACCACTACCCCCAGCGTATCCTATGTGGTGCGCACCGAAGGCTTTAACTGCGGAATCATGATATCTGCCAGCCACAACCCATTTTATGACAATGGTATCAAGGTCATCAACGAGAGAGGCGAAAAGTTAGAGGAGTCCGTCATCCTGGAGATTGAGAAGTACCTGGATGGGGAGGCGCCGGAGATTCCCATGGCAAAGAGGGAACATATTGGACGGACCGTGGACTTTGCGGCTGGCCGGAACCGCTATATCGGATACCTTATATCCATAGCCACCCGTTCCTTCAAGAATATGAAGGTGGCCCTGGACTGTTCCAACGGAAGCGCGTCCGCCATTGCCAAAAACGTATTTGACGCCCTGGGAGCGGAGACACATGTGATGAACAACGAGCCCAACGGGCTGAACATCAATACGGACTGCGGCTCCACCCATATTGAGCACCTCCAGAAGTTTGTGGTGGATGAGAAATGCGACATCGGGTTTGCCTATGACGGCGACGCGGACCGGTGCATCGCGGTTGATAAAAACGGCTGTGTGGTGGATGGCGACAGTATCATGTACATCTGCGGCAAATACATGAAGGAGCAGGGAAGCCTGTTCAATAATACGGTGGTTACCACCATCATGTCCAATTTCGGATTATATAAGGCATTTGACCGGGAAGGCATTGCCTATGTGAAAACAGCCGTGGGAGATAAGTATGTGTATGAGAACATGGCTGCCACAGGCCATTGTCTGGGCGGAGAGCAGTCTGGCCATATCATATTCAGCAAACATGCCACCACGGGAGACGGCATCCTCACCTCCCTGAAGGTGATGGAGGTGGTTCTGGAGAAAAAGCAGCCTCTTGATAAGCTGGCCTCGGAGGTGGAGATTTATCCTCAGGTACTTAAGAATGTGCGGGTAAAGGATAAAAAGACAGCCCAGGACGACGAGGCGGTGCAGGCCGAGGTTGCCAGGGTGACCAGGAGCCTGGGCAGCGACGGAAGAATTCTGCTCCGGCAGTCAGGAACCGAGCCCGTGGTCCGCGTCATGGTGGAGGCGCCTGATATCCAGACCTGCGAAACATATGTGGACCAGGTAATCCAGGTTATGAAGGACCAGGGACACTGTATTTAAGCGGGGATGCAGGGATTTTATGAAACAGAGGAATAAAAGCCATAACTATTGAGAATAGTCAACCGGCTTCTCCTTATTGTCAGTTATTTTGAAATGTGCTATAATTAGATAACGTTGCGAAGAGGACAACAGAAATCCCGGAGCGCCGTGCTCCGGGATTTCTGTATTTACCGCACGGCCCTCACAGGGGCGTGTGTCCTTACAGCCAGCGATTTTCAGAGTAAAGGAATGATGTGAAATGGGGCTGAACCAGTAAGAGTCGTGCTGTTCATCATCCGTCATTACGGTGTCATCGAGCGACTGCCCGGAATGGGCTGACGGCAGAAATGAAGATTCAAACGCAGTGATTCAAGGACAGGACACCGTATGAAGTGAGAATGGAATATGGACGGAACCAGGCGTTTCCAGGCGCCTGAAATCAGATGAGCAGAATGGAGGAATGAGTTATGTTAAATTATCAAAGATATAAAAGGGTCCCTGTGGTGGATTTTTCGGAGCGTACATGGCCTAATAAGGAGATTATGAAGGCTCCTATATGGTGCAGCGTGGACCTCAGGGACGGCAACCAGGCCCTTGTGGAGCCAATGGTGGTGGAGGAGAAGGTGGAGATGTTCAACCTTCTTGTGAAGCTGGGCTTCAAGGAGATTGAGGTGGGCTTTCCTGCCGCGTCCCAGATTGAGTATGATTTCTTACGCACCCTGGTGGAGCGCAAGCTCATCCCGGACGACGTGGAGGTCCAGGTGCTGGTGCAGTGCCGCGAGCATCTGATTAAGAGGACCTTTGAGGCCCTTGAAGGCGTTAAGAAGGCCATTGTACATATCTACAATTCCACGTCCACCTTACAGAGGGATGTGGTGTTCCATAAGGACAGGGAGGACATAAAGGATATAGCTGTCATAGGCACCAAGATGGTGCAGCGGTATATGGCTGAATGTGATACCCAGATTCGTCTGGAGTATTCCCCCGAGAGCTTTACAGGCACAGAGCTGGATTTTGCCCTTGATATCTGTACAGCGGTACAGGAGACCTGGGGCGCCACCAAGGAGAATCCCATTATCATCAATCTCCCGTCCACGGTGGAGATGACTACCCCCAATGTGTATGCGGACCAGATTGAATGGATGAATACACACTTTAAGGACAGGGAAAGCATTATCCTGAGCATCCATCCCCACAATGACAGGGGCGAGGGTGTGGCTTCCACGGAACTGGCCCTTCTTGCAGGGGCTGACAGGGTGGAGGGTACCCTTTTCGGCAACGGAGAGCGCACCGGTAATGTGGACATACTGACAGTTGCATATAATATGTTTTCACAGGGTATCAACCCTGAACTTAACATTGAGAATATCCGTGAGATTGCAGAGGTCTGCGAGCGCTGCACCAAGATGGACATTCCGCCCAGACATCCCTACGCAGGCAAGCTGGTGTTCACCGCATTTTCCGGTTCCCATCAGGATGCCATCAACAAGGGGATGCAGGCCCTTCATGAGAGGAACGGACAGTACTGGGAGGTTCCATACCTTCCCATCGATCCCAGCGATATCGGCAGGGAGTACGAGCCCATCGTGCGTATCAACAGCCAGTCCGGCAAGGGCGGCGTAGCCTTTGTCATGGATACCTTCTACGGCTTCAAGCTGCCAAAGGGCATGCACAAGGAATTTGCGGATGTCATCCAGAAGATTTCCGAGCAGCAGGGTGAGGTTGCGCCTGAGCAGATCATGGATGAATTTAAGAAGAATTACCTGGAGCGCAAGGAACCCATGCACTTCAGAAAGTGCCGCATAACCGATACGGAGACAGGAGACGGTGAGTTTGCAACACTGGCCAAGGTAACCTACTCCGACCACGGCATTGAGAAAACCTTTGAAGGCGTTGGAAACGGACCTATTGATGCTGTACAGAGAGGCATGGAGGATGCCCTTGGCATCCAGATTAAGGTTCTGGACTACAGCGAGCACGCATTGGCATCCGGTTCCGGCGCAGAGGCTGCTTCCTACATCCATCTGGTAGACCAGGTAACGGGCAAGGCCACTTACGGCGTGGGTATCAGCTCCAATATCACAAGGGCTTCCATCCGCGGTATATTCAGCGCGGTGAACAGGCTGTTCTATTAATGGGCAGTTGATATTTGGATGTTATATTTGATGTGGTGTAATTGAAGTGATGAAAGATTGATTGAAGGACCGGCCTTTTGGGGGCCGGTCCTTCAGAGTGGCGATAAAGTAGCCACTCTGTGAAAATCATGGCTGTGCCATGATTTTCAATCCCGTAAGGATGAAATACCGATTTCCTCGCACAAGGGCTTTCAGCCCCTAGAAATCGGCATTTCTACACTACGGCGGAAGTGAATTCCGCCTGCGTGATTCCAGTTCGAGGGCTCTGCCCTCGAGCACCTGATGTATAAAGTTTATGTTTGTCTAAAGTCTGAAGGACCGGCCTTTTGGGGCCGGTCCTTTTGCGAGAGCACCGATTTTTTTGATGTTTTAGTTTCTGTACCTGAAAACGAAGTGCTCCCGAAGCAGGCAGCCGATCTGCTCCTGCTCCGGGCATCCTGTCACTGGCCGGACTGGTCAAATTCCAGGTTGCCAAAGGAAGACGCGGAGCAGATTCCGGACGGATCGTCCATATACTCCAGGGCAACCTTGTCTCCCGGCTGGGTCAGGGCCAGCTCGTTGCTCAGATCATAGGACACGGTGAAGATATAGTCCTGTTTTTCCTCCAGTATCAGCTTATAGGTTACGGTATTGTCTATGGTCTCACTGGCAATGCGCAGGACAGTGCCCTCCTCCTTGGAAAGGGTCTGGCCTGTGGTGATGTTCACACCGGCGTTTCCGCGGACCTGGCGGAAATTGCGCAGGGCGCTGTCAATGGTCTCTCCGGTTCCCACATTGGTGTAGTTTGACACGGATACAAAGGCGTACTGTTTAATGAGGCCCGCGTTATCCTTTAGGGTCATGAAGTAGGTGGGCTGTCCGTCCAGATTGATAATCATTGGGAAGGATGCCCTGTAGCCAAACTGCTGTACCTTTCCTTCCGCGGAGCTCTGGGCCGCCATTTCGGTTGCGCCGCTCATCTGGTAGATGTTGGATTCCTTGGTCACCATGTCCACCAGGATGAAGCCGATGGCTGATTCATCGGAGCCCACGCTGGTAAGGCCGGTGAACAGGTAGCAGCGGGAGCCGTTATAGATAATGATATCACCCTGGCTGGGGCGGAACTTGTCCTGGTTGGAGAAGTTGAAAATACCGTGCACATACATGCCCTGGTTCTGAATCTGCTGCATCATGAAATTCTCAGGCTGCACGCGGTCCACCCAATCCGGCAGTGTGGCGATGGTATAGTGGGTGGTCTCTCCGGTGGTGGCATTGACCGTCACTACTCCGTCTGCCTCCAGCAGGTTAAAGAGCCAGCGGTTTTTTGTAGGAGGAAATAACCCAGTAGGGAACGCCCTCATCATCCAGCTCAAAGGAATAATCCGTAAGACCTTTAAAGAGACCGCCGCCAAAGAAGCGCACATGGCGGTTTAAGTCGTCTAACAGGTAGGCGTTGGCCTGGTATTTGATTTTATGGTCTGTTACCAGGGTTACGTCGCTGACATCGCTGGCTGACACCACAATATAACCGGCGGAGCCGTCCATATTTTTAAGCCATTTGAAGAAACCGGAATGCTCCAGGGGGACTACCCACACCAGCTTGCCCTTTACCTTCTGGATGACGGGGGTACCCAGGATAACCTGGCTTCCCAGACCGGGGTTTTCTCCCACCTTCTTATCTGCCAGCTCTCTTGCCAGACTCTTGTCCACGATGGGAAGCTGGTCCAGAGCCAGGGGCTGTACGGTATCCGTGAATTCCGACACTGCCGGGACGCCTAACTGGTCCCTGTACGCCTTGTAATTGAAAAGGGGCATGGACAGGATGGAGACGCCGAAATACAGCACCCAGAGGATGGCCAGAAGGACGAATCCCCTTTTATATCCCTTTACACTTTTGTCAATGCTGATCTGCGGGCGGCCGTATTCGTTGGCGCCTACCCGTACGCTGCCCAGGGCCACGAAAAAGTTAAGCACCACATAGCAGCTGATGATAAAGCACCAGGAAAATGCCCCATCCGGATACAGGGGGTTCAGATTGGGCCCCTGGAAAATTATCAAAATGAAAAAGATGGCGGTCAACGCCAGGTTCAATAGAAATTGTGTCTTTTTCTTCATAGATTCCTCCAATTCTTAACATCTTTTTAACAGAAGTCTTATACAGCATTATATATCATGTGGAAATAAATACAAGGGGAAAAAGCTGGTGACTTCATAAAGAATGTATTAAGAAAATACTTTGCAAACCAATGACCCGGTGATAAGATAAATAGATAGATTCGATGTAAGGAAGGAATTGAGGCATGCCGTCCAGCAGAAAGAAACCGGAAACACAGGGAGGATTAAGCGGTACCGCCCTGAAATATATTGCCATGACCGCCATGCTTGCGGACCACATAGGGGTGGTGCTGCTGGAACGGATTGTGTACTACAGAGGCAATCTGGAACGGGTGGCCATGATCATGACATCCCAATGGGGGGACAGGCTTTATTGGCTGTGTCAGGTGCTCAGGTCTGTGGGACGGATTGCATTTCCTATTTACTGCTTTTTGCTGGTGGAGGGATTCCTTCACACAAGGGACTGGCGCAGATACTGGCTCAGGATGGCTGCGTTTGCACTTATCTCGGAAATTCCCTTCCGCCTGGCTGTTTGGAATACGTGGGCAGGGGGAGGGTGCAATGTGTTTGTGGAGCTGGCAATCGGACTGCTGGTGCTCCGGGGCCTGAAACAGAGCCGGGGGCTGGCGGAGCCGTACCGTGTCATTGGGATGGCCGCCGCCATTGGAGGCGGATGCCTGGCAGCTGTCTTATTGAAGGCGGATTACGATATGGACGGGATCCTTATTATTTCCTTGTTTTATCTCCTGAGGGAGAAACGCCCCATCCAGGTGATGTCCGGCAGCGTCCTGTCTTTTCTGGGGTCCTGGGACAGGTATCATGGGACAGGGATTTTTTCAGCGGTGCCCCTGCTTTTTTACAACGGAAAGAAAGGGCAGGCCCGATGGAAGTACGCCTTTTATTGGTTTTACCCGCTGCATTTAACAGCCCTGTTTTTCATACGGCTGTGGGTCATAGGAATTCCCCTGGGATAATCCCGGGGCGTCTGGATTTGGAACGGACAAGAACGTTCTGGCTTGCGAGGGGATTTGTGCTGTAAACGTATTAAAAAATAGAGATGTATGAGGTTTATATGGCTAAGACAAAATATAATGAGATTTATATGGCGCTCAGGGAAAAGATGGAGGATGGGACCTACGCCTTTCAGGAGCTGCTGCCCTCGGAAAATACCCTGGTGAAGGAGTTCGGCTGTTCGAGGAATACCATCCGCCGGGCCATCGGGCAGCTGGCGTCGGAAGGATATGTGCAGAGCATCCACGGCAAGGGAGTGAGAATCATTTACCAGCCGGGACAGCAGCAGTCGGAGTTCATACTGGGGGGCATAGAGAGCTTAAAGGAGGCAGTGGCCAGGAACAGGAAAAATTATACCACCAAGGTGGTCTGTTTCGCGGAGCTGACCGTGGATGAGACCATACGCAGGCGGACCACATTCCCTGTGGGGGCCCAGATTTATTATATACAGCGTGTGCGCTGCATTGAGGGGGAAGCCTTAATCATTGACCATAACTATTTCCTGAAGGATGTGGTGCGGGACCTGACGCCGGAGATTGCGGAGCGCTCCATTTATGAATATATGGAAAATGACCTGGGCCAAAGCATTGTGACCACCAAGAGAAAGATGACCGTGGAGCGCGTCAACCAGATTGATGAAAAGTATCTGGATTTAAAGGATTATAACTGTATGGCAGTGGTGAGCAGCATGACCTATAATAAGGAGGGGGTCATGTTTGAGTTCACCCAGTCCAGGCACAGACCGGACCGGTTCGTATTTTACGATCTGGCCCATCGGACAAAATAGGTAAATCAAGGCACCGGAGAACAGAAAGCTTCAGGCAGATGTTCGTCCGGTGCTTTTTAGATGCCAGATGTGAAAATACACCGGAAAAAATAAAAATCCATATTGACAAACTTGTTTAAACAAGATATAATCCAAATATAATAAACTTGTTTAAACAAGATGCGGTTTCGCGGTCAGATTGACAGGAGGTATTGAACGTGGGAAAGTTTACAGGGGATTCAAAGAAATTGTTGGAGTATGTGGGCGGCAGGGAGAATATTGCGGCCGTATCCCACTGTGTAACCAGGATGCGCTTTGTGTTAAACGATCCGTCCAAGGCGGATACACAGGCCATCGAAAGCCTGGCCTGCGCCAAGGGCACATTTACCCAGGCAGGGCAGTTCCAGGTCATAATCAGCAATGAGGTGAGCACCTTTTACAATGATTTTGCGGAGGTGGCAGGCGTGGAGGGGGTCTCCAAGGACGCGGTGAAGAAGGCGGCCATGCAGAACCAGACCCTTCTCCAGAGAATCATGAGCAGTCTGGCAGAGATATTTGCGCCATTGATTCCGGCCATCATTGTGGGAGGTCTGATTCTGGGATTCCGCAACATCATCGGGGAGATTGCCCTGTTTGACGGCGGGACTAAGACACTGACCCAGATATCTGTATTCTGGGCGGGTATCAACAGCTTCCTGTGGCTTATTGGCGAGGCTGTATTCCATTTCCTGCCAGTGTGCATTGTCTGGTCCATCACCAAGAAGATGGGAACCACCCAGGCCCTGGGAATCGTTCTGGGAATCACCCTGGTGTCGCCCCAGCTGTTAAATGCGTACAGTGTGGCCACCACGGCGGCGGCAGAGATACCAAAGTGGAATTTCGGACTCTTCCAGGTGGATATGATTGGATACCAGGCCCAGGTGCTTCCGGCTGTGCTGGCCGGCTTTACCCTGGTGTATCTGGAGCGGTTCTTCAGAAAAATATGCCCTGCCATGATTTCCATGATTGTGGTTCCCTTCTGTTCCCTGCTGATATCAGTGGCAGTGGCTCACGGTATCCTGGGACCCATTGGCTGGAAGATTGGTGCCGTGATTTCAGACTGTGTGAACGCGGGCCTGACATCCCCCTTTAAGGGCGTGTTTGCCGGTATCTTTGGATTCTTCTATGCGCCCCTTGTAATCACGGGACTTCATCATATGAGCAATGCCATTGACCTTCAGCTGATAGCTGATTTTGGAGGCACCACCCTATGGCCCATGATTGCCCTGTCCAATATCGCCCAGGGATCCGCTGTACTGGCCATGATTCTTCTCCAGAAGAACGATGCCAAGGCAAAGGAAGTATCCGTACCTGCCTGCATCTCCTGCTACCTGGGTGTAACAGAACCAGCCATGTTCGGTGTGAACCTGAAATACGGCTTTCCATTTATCTGCGGAATGACCGGCTCAGCGGTGGGAGCGGTGTTGTCTGTTGTGAGCGGAATCAAGGCCAATGCCATCGGTGTGGGAGGCATACCGGGCATCCTGTCCATCCAGCCCCAGTACATGGGACTCTTCGCAGCAGCCATGGGACTGGTAATCCTGATTCCCTTCTGCCTGACCTATACCATCGGAAGAAAGAAAGGGATAGGCGGCAGACCGGGCGGCAGCCAGGACGGCAGGAACGATTCCCCCAACCAGCCTGTCAGGGAATTAAAGGCCTTTGTATCCGGAGAAGTCATCCCCATGGAGGATGTTCCGGACCAGGTGTTTGCATCCAAGGCGCTGGGTGACGGTGTAGCCATTAAACCCGAAGATGACGTATTGAGGGCGCCGGCTGACGCCATGGTGGCTGTTGTCATGGAAGACAGCCTTCATGCCTGCGGACTGGTTTTGGATAACGGAATGGAACTGCTGTTACACATAGGGCTGGATACAGTGGACATGAAGGGGGACGGGTTCAGGGCCTTTGTAAAGACCGGGGACAGGGTCAGGGCCGGTGAGAAACTTATCGCATTTGACCGGGATAAGATTGCCGGAGCAGGACACAGCGACATGGTAATTATGGTTCTTACCAATCCCGGAAACTCAAAAGATATAAGCTGGCAGACAGGACAAAGAGTCAGGGCTTCGGCAGATGCGGTGGCCAGGATAGATTGAGCCATATAGTGGCGCGGATAGGAAGGAGAAACCATTTATGGGACATTTTAAGGACAGTACGGTTTACCAGATTTATACCAAGTCCTTTCAGGATACAACGGGAAACGGTCTGGGCGATATACGCGGAGTCATAAGCAGGCTGGATTATTTAAGGGAACTGGGGATTGACTATATTTGGCTGACACCATTTTTTGCTCCCCTCTCAAGGATAATGGGTACGACGTGTCGGACTACCGGGCTGTTGACCCTGTATTCGGCACCATGGAGGATGTGGAGGAACTGCTCCGGGAAGCGGATGCGAGGGGCATGGGATGTATGTTTGATATGGTATTTAACCATACATCCACGGAACACCTCTGGTTTAAGAAGACCCTTGAGGGAAACCCGGAGTATATGGATTATTATATCTTCAGGGAAGGGAGCCCGGACGCCCCCCCCCCACCAACTGGCAGTCCAAATTCGGGGGAAATGCCTGGGAGTATGTACCCCGCCTGAAAAAGTGGTATCTTCACCTGTTCGATGTAAGCCAGGCTGATTTAAACTGGGATAATCCCAGGGTGCGTGAGGAGCTTAAGGAGGTCATCCGGTTCTGGAAGGCAAAGGGCGTGAAGGGATTCCGGTTCGACGTGGTGAACCTGATATCCAAACCCCATGTATTTGAGGATGATGACAAAGGGGATGGACGCCGCTTCTATACCGACGGGCCCAGGGTACATGAGTATCTCCAGGAGCTGGTGCGGGATACGGGCATAGAGGACATGGTGACCGTGGGAGAGATGTCCTCCACCACCCTGGATAACTGCATCCGCTACAGCAGGCCAAAAGACCGTGAGCTGTCCATGTGCTTTAACTTCCATCACCTGAAGGTGGATTACAGGGACGGGGACAAGTGGAAGCTGATGGAGCCTGATATGATGCGGCTTAAACAGCTGTTCATGGAGTGGCAGGAGGGGATGGAGCGGGAAAATGGCTGGAATGCCGTGTTCTGGTGCAACCACGACCAGCCCAGAGCCATATCACGGTTCGGGGATGACGGACAATACTGGAAGGAATCCGCCAAAATGCTGGCAACGGTCATCCACATGTTCCGCGGGACGCCCTATGTGTACCAGGGGGAGGAGCTGGGCATGACCAATCCTTATTACGGGGATATTTCCCAGTACCGGGATGTTGAAAGCATCAACTATTACCGTATCCTGACAGAGCAGGGAATCACCGGGGAGGAAGCCTTAAAGGTGCTGGCTGCCCGTTCCAGGGATAACGGACGTACGCCCATGCAGTGGGACGGCAGCCGTTACGCCGGATTTTCACAGGGGGAGCCGTGGATTGGCATACCGGATAACCATTCTTATATCAACGCGCAGGCGGAGGCAGGTGATTCCGGCTCAATATTGAATTATTACAAACGGCTGATTGCCCTGAGGAAGGAATATAAAGTCATATCAGAAGGGGAGATTGAATTCATATACAGGGAACATCCTCAGGTGCTGGCGTACAGGCGCACATACCAGGGACAGGAGCTTGTGGTTTTGGCCAACATGAAGGCTTCCGAGGCAGATTTGGGGGAAAGGCTGGATCTTGAAGGTTACAGGCTGCTGATTGGCAACTGCACCGGGGAGGAGCGCGGACAGGTGCTTAAACGGCTGAAGCCTTATGAATGCAGGGTATATATGAGAACAATGTAACAGTAAGAAGCAGGGGTAAGAAGCAGGGTTGTGTTATTTACTTGTCACAGCTGGGTGATGTTGTGTATAATAGAGGCAAAGCGGCAAAATGGGACGCACAGAGGGCGGAAGAAAATTCCGGCCTGGGAAAGGAAAGGCCTCTATGCAGGATTACTTTACAGATAAAGGAAAGACAGACATTCTGCGCAGCACCCGCACGGGACTGTGGGAAATCATACTCCGCCAGGACAGGGAGCCTGTCATGCACGCGGACAGCGTCATGCTGGAGCTGCTGGGGCTGGACACAGCGCCGGCGCCGGAGGAGTGCTACCGGGCATGGTACGGGAGAATCCAGGATGAATACAAGGGGGCTGTGCAGGAGACGGTGTCCAAGGCCATTGCCAGTACCCGGGCAGAGGTCCAGGAAGTCCAGTATAAATGGAACCATCCCCTGTGGGGGCCGATTTCCGTTCGGTGCGGCGGCATGAAGGACCAGGAATGGGAGGATGGCATCCGCCTGCGGGGATACCACCAGAATATTACGGATACCATCATGTTCCAGCAGGAGTATGACGCGGTGATCCAGACCCTGAGCGGACGGTACAGGGGTATCCTGCTGTGCGATTTGAGGGACGGATCCTATAAGATCATCAAGGCAGCTGAGGATTTCAGGGATAGTCTGACGGGATATACGGATTTCAGGGAATTTCTCCGGGGATATTCACGGTCCTGCATCAGACCGGAATTCAGGAACAGGATTGAACGGTTTGCCGGACACGGATATATAGAGGAGCGGTTCCGGTCCGGGGAAAAGCAGATAGAGGAATTGTACCGTATCCGCAGCGGAAGCTGGCAGCGTGTCATGGCTATACCCTTTGCCCCTGAATCCGATTTAAAAGCCAGAGCTGTTCTGGCATTTGACATACAGGACGGCGAGGTTGAGAAACGGATGGATAAGGTGACGGCCAGGGTGGCCATATCCACGATTTATACCCTGGTCCTGAGCCTGGATCCCGCAAGCCGGGAATACAGCTGCCTCCATTACATGGGAGACCGGCTGAAGATAGCGCCTAAGGGAATGCTCGGCGAACTGCTCAGCCAGGTGACGCCCTCTCTGCCCCTGGAGGACCAGGAACATCTTGAACGGATCTGTTCCCTGGACAGCTATAAGGATGCAGAATCCCTGGAGGGTATCCTGAGAATCCGGGACAGGGACCGGAAGCTTCACTATTACCGTTACTACGCGGTTCTCATCCATATGGAACTGGGAGACAGGATTCTGATAACAGGGAGGAACATTGACGCCAGGCAGGAGGTGGAGCTGCGGGAGAGCGTGCTGACCAACCTGTGCCAGTGCTACTATTCCATCTATCTGTTTGATTTGGAGCATGATATGGAGGAGGCAATCTGGCAGGAGGATATCATACGCAGGCGCCAGGAATTTCCCAAGGGTTCCATGGCTGTTTATTATGAAAAGTTCATCCGCAACTATGTCTGCGGGGAGGACCAGGAAAAGATGCGGCGGGTGGGAAGCCCGGAGTTTCTGAGGACGAACCTTACGCCGGAGCGTCCTGTGTACGATGTGGATTTCCGCCGTGTGTATCCGGACGGAGTGAGGTGGGTCAGATCCAGGTTCAGCATTGCGGAGGTGACGGACGGCATTGTCAACAAGGTGATTTTCGCCAACATGGGCATTGACGAGCAAAAGCGCAAGGAACTGGAGGAGGAGGCCGAGAATCAGAAAAGCCTGTTTGCGGCCTACGAATCCGCCACCATGGCCAACGAGGCCAAAAGTAATTTCCTGGCCCGTATGTCCCATGACATACGCACGCCTATGAACACAATCATAGAGATGACTGCCCTTGCCGCGTCCCACGCAGACCAGCCGGAGCGCGTAAGGGACTGCCTTGAGAAAATCAGCGTGTCCAGCAGCCATCTGCTGTCCCTGATTAACGAGATATTGGACATGTCAAGGATTGAGAAGGGAAAGCTGGAGCTTTTTGAGGAGCCCTTTCATCTGGAAACCATGCTGGACAACATATATTCCATCATTAAGCCCACTGCCATGGAGAAAAACCATGACATAACCTTCCGCCAGAAGGGCGTTGTCCATGAAGCCCTGATAGGGGACGCCAACCGGGTAAAGCAGGTGCTTTTAAACCTGATTACCAATGCGGTAAAATACACGCCGGACAACGGCACCATCCGCGTGACCACAGAGGAAGTCCTCATGGGGAAAGCGGGGTGGGCCTGCTACCGGTTTGTGGTGGAGGATAACGGCATCGGAATGTCAGAAGAATATATAAAGCAGGTTTTTGAACCCTTTTCACGGGCAGGCGTGCCCATGGTGCAGGAGCAGCAGGGAACCGGTCTGGGCATGTCCATTGCCCAGGGCATCGTGTCCACCATGCAGGGGGACATACATGTTGAGAGCCGCGAGGGAAAGGGAAGCAGCTTCACCGTCACCCTGAATTTCAGAATCCAGGGAAAGGAACAGGAAGGGGCGGGGGGATGCGGAAGCCTGCGTCCGGGAGGAGGACGGGGACTATACTTTTCTGGCGGGAAAACGGATCCTTCTGGTGGAGGACAATGCGCTTAACATGGAAATCGCCAAGGCCATACTCTGTGAACACGGCCTGAAAGTGGATGGGGCGGAAAAACGGTCAGGCAGCGTATGAACGGGTCACCTCCTCCGATCCGGGTACATACGGGGCAGTGCTCATGGACATGCAGATGCCGGTGATGGACGGCTGCACCGCGGCCCGCATGATTCGGGCCAGCAGCCACCCCCAGGCCAGGACCATTCCCATCATTGCCCTGACAGCCAATGCCTTTGCCGAGGATGTGGCAAAGGCGCTGACCAGCGGAATGAATTACCACATAGCAAAACCCATTGATTTTAACCAGCTGTTTCATGCGCTGAAACAATTCATGACCACCAGTTAAAGGGGACGCGAAACAAAGGCAGGGGCATCCATTCTCCGTGGGAGAGGGATGCCATTGTCTTTGGTTTCTTTTTTTATGCGGGTTAACGCCATCCTTGTTCCCCTGTCTGTCCCTGGCTTTTTTG
>JAJQEA010000250.1:2117-23128 GCA_021201905.1 Clostridia bacterium | reverse complement strand
TTATCGGGGAGAGCATAAAGCGCATGGGCCGATTTCTGGGCCACCATATGATTGGTGATGTGCATCTGGGGGACTGGGGACTGCAGATGGGCCTTATCATTGAGGAACTCAGGGACAGGAAACCGGATCTGGTGTATTTTGACGAATCCTTTGAGGGACCATTTCCCCAGGAGGCGCCCTTTACAATCAGTGAGCTGGAGGAGATATACCCTGCGGCCAGCGCCAAGTCCAAGGTGGACGAGGTGTTTAAGGAGAGGGCCCATCAGGCGACCCTGAAGCTCCAGAGAGGATATGCCCCGTTTAGGGCAATCTGGCAGCATATCATGGCTGTTTCTGTGGCTGACCTTAAAAAGAACTATGCAAACCTGAACGTGGAGTTCGATTTGTGGAAGGGCGAAAGCGACGCGGAGCCCTACATCGGGGACATGATTCAGATGCTGGTGGATAAGGGGCTGGCCCATGAGAGCCAGGGCGCTCTGGTGGTGGATGTGGCTCAGGATACGGACACCAAGGAGATTCCGCCCTGCCTGATCCGCAAGTCCGACGGAGCATCTCTATACGCCACCTCCGATTTGGCCACCATCGTGGAACGGGAACAGGATTTCAAGCCGGACCGCTATATTTATGTGGTGGATAAACGCCAGGGAATGCACTTTGAGCAGGTGTTCAGAGTGGCTAAGAAGGCAGGAATTGTGAAGGAAGATACTCCCATGATTTTCCTGGGCTTCGGCACCATGAACGGAAAGGACGGAAAGCCCTTTAAGACACGTGAGGGCGGGGTCATGCGCCTGGAAAAGCTCATTGAGGAAATCAATGAAGCCGTATACCAGAGAATCATGGAGAACAGGACCGTATCAGAGGACGAGGCCAGGAGCACGGCGGCAGTGGTAGGGCTGGCTGCCCTCAAGTACGGCGATCTGTCCAACCAGGCTGCCAAGGATTATGTCTTTGATATTGAGCGCTTTACCTCATTTGAAGGCAATACAGGTCCGTATATCCTCTACACCATTGTCAGAATCAAGTCCATTATCGCCAAGTACAGGGAGAATGGAGGCCAGGTAAGCCAGGATGCCGTTGAAAAGAAGATTCTTGCCTGCACCGGCAGTTCGGAGAAGACCCTGATGCTTATGCTGGCCAGATACAATGAGGTTCTGGAAAACAGCTTTGCGGAGACAGCGCCTCATAAGATATGCCAGTACATTTACGAGCTGGCCAATGCCTTCAACAGCTTTTATCATGATACCAAGATTCTGGCAGAGGAGGATGAAGCCAGGAAGGAGAGCTATATCGGTCTTATTTCCCTTACAAGACGGGTGTTAGAGGCCTGCATCGGACTGTTGGGGATCGAGGCTCCAGAGCGCATGTAACCACGGGGATGTCCCGGGATGGCCTGATACGCTCCGCCCTCCGGGGCAGGGGTATCAGGAATCCCGCTGAAAGGATGCATGAAGCAGATGAAGATTGTCAGGATGAACACCAGTAGCTTCTGGAAGGGGGAGGCTGGTGTGAAAGGCCTGGTTGAAGACCAGGGGGAAACATTTGAGGTAAATTTATATCTGGGAAGCGGAAGAGTAAGGGATTACTCCTGTTCCTGCAGCAAAGTGAATTCTTACAGGGGAATGTGCGCCCATGGGGAGGCCCTTTTTGCGTATTATAACCAGCAGAGGGAGGAGGCGGCCAAGCCCACGGTTCATACATCCTCCCAGGTTCACACCATGATTCGGGAATACACCAACCGGGAGGTGGCCCTGATTCTGGCGGAGGAGGTGGACGCCCAGGTAAGGCTGGAGCCGGTGCTGATTCTGGATGGAAAGGACACGCGTCTGGAGTTCAAGGTGGGAATCAACCGTTTTTATGCTGTGCGCGATTTGAGGGCCTTTAAGGAGGCCGTTGAGAATGGCGCCCATGTGGCCTACGGAAAGGACCTGTCCTTTCATCACCACAAATCGGCCTTTACAGACAGCAGCAGAAAGCTTCTGGCCCTGCTTATGGGAGGCGTACAGAACCAGAAAGCGGTCCGCAGCCTGACCCTAAACCGTATGAACCGGGACCTTTTTTTTGAAATAATGGCTGGCCGGACCGTGGAGGTCCAGCTTCCCGGGGGGAACCGGGTCATGATGGACATGGAGGATTCGGATCCCGTGGCGTCGCTTAAGGTGGAGAAGACGGGGAGGGACGGCCTGAAAGCCAGCCTTATGGGGGTGGCTCCCATGAAGGGAGGCGAGGCCCCAAGGCCGGTGGCCGGCTGCTTTCGCGGGGAGCGGTTCCTGTATGTGGTATCCGGCCAGAGGCTCTACCAGTGCAGCGAGCCGTGTACCCAGGTTATGGGACTGTTCATGGAGCAGATGTGCATGGAGCGGGATGAAAGCGTGATGGTGGGGCAGAGGGATATTCCGCTGTTCTATGAGCGCGTTGTCAAGCATATTCTTCCCTACTGCCGCCTGATGCTGGAGGACGTGGATTTTAAGGATTATGAGCCGGAGCCTTTAAAGGCGTCCTTCCGGTTTGACACAGGAGAGGATGGGGCTCTTATGATGGAGCCATCCCTTGCTTATGGCAGTTATGAATTCCATCCCCTGGAGGACGAGAATCTTCCCAGGACGATATGCCGTGATGTGTCGGGGGAGTTCAGGGTCAGCCAGCTGATTCATAAATATTTCAAGTACAGGGACCCGGATGGAAGACGGCTGGTCATAAGGAATGACGAGGATGAGATTTACCGCCTTATGACAGAGGGAATGGACGAATTCCGGTCCATGGGAGATGTATATGTGTCTGAGAACCTGCGCCAGTGGAAGGTGCTGGCGCCGCCCAGGGTCACTGTGGGTGCTTCCTCGGCAGGCGGATGGCTGGAACTGGATGTGGACATGGGCGGTATGAACAGTCAGGAACTGAACCGTATACTGGCAGCCTACAGCCAGAAAAAGAAGTACTACAGGCTGAAAAACGGACAATTTCTGGGGCTGGATGAAGGCGGTCTCACGGTCATCAGCCGCATGGCGTCGGAAATGGGAGTGACCAGGAAGGAGCTCCAGAGCGGAAAGGTACGTCTGCCGGCTTACCGCGCCTTTTATCTGGATTATCTGCTCAAGGAGAGCACCGGTGTAACCTATTACAGGGACCAGATGCTAAAAGCCATGGTGAGGTCGGTCAAGTCTGTGGAGGACAGTGATTTTACCGCGCCGGAGAGACTGAGGGGCGTACTGAGGGAGTATCAGAGAATCGGATATGTCTGGCTGCGGACCCTGGACAGTTACGGATTCGGGGGAATCCTGGCCGATGACATGGGGCTGGGAAAGACCATACAGATTATTGCTCTTTTGGAGGCCGCCTATGGCTCAGGGGAACAGGCGCCGTCCCTGATTATCTGTCCGGCCTCCCTTGTGTACAACTGGGAGCATGAGATACGGCGTTTTGCGCCGGACCTTAAGGTGCTGTCGGTGGTGGGCAGCGGTTCGGAGCGTGAGGAACTGCTGAAAGAAGTTGGAAAAAATCCCCAGAATCATCAGGCGATTGTAACGTCCTACGATTTGCTGAGAAGGGATATAGGCTTATATGAAGGCGTCCATTTCCGGTATCAGGTCATAGACGAGGCGCAGTATATCAAAAACGCATCCACACAGAGCGCCAGGGCCGTGAAGTCCCTGGATGTGCAGACCAGGTTTGCCCTGACAGGGACGCCTGTTGAAAACCGTTTGGGTGAGCTGTGGAGTATTTTTGATTATCTCATGCCGGGTTTTCTCTTTGGAAGCCAGTTTTTCAAGAAGGAATATGAAGTCCCCATTGTGAGAGACGGCGATGCGGCAGCCCTGGAACGTCTGAAGCGGATGATAGGCCCCTTTGTGCTGAGGCGGGTAAAGAAGGATGTATTAAAGGAGCTTCCTGATAAAATGGAGGAGGTGGTATATTCCAACTTTGAACCGGAACAGAAAAAATTGTATGCGGCCAATGCGGCCAGGTTTAAGGAAAAGCTCAGCGCAGGCGGCTTTGGTCAGGCGGGGGAAGGAAAGCTCCAGATTTTGGCGGAGCTTATGCGCCTGAGACAGATTTGCTGCGACCCGCGGTTGTGTTACGACAATTACAGGGGCAGCTCCGCCAAGCTGGAGACATGTATGGATTTGGTGAGGAGAGGCGTGGCAGGGGGACATAAGATATTGTTGTTTTCACAGTTTACCTCCATGCTGGATATCATTCACGCAAGGTTTGAGAAGGAGGGAATCAGGAGCCACGTACTGACAGGGGCCACCTCCAAGGAAGAACGAATCCGGCTGGTGGGGGATTTCGGGAAGGATGAGGTGCCGATATTCCTGATTAGCCTGAAGGCAGGGGGAACCGGACTTAACCTGACCGCGGCGGATATTGTCATCCATTATGACCCGTGGTGGAATGTGGCTGCCCAGAACCAGGCCACGGACAGAACCCACCGGATCGGCCAGGATAAACAGGTAACGGTCTATAAACTGATTACCAGAAATACCATAGAAGAGAACATCTTAAAGCTTCAGGAAGCCAAGAGCCATCTGGCGGATGCAGTGGTGCCTGAGGGCACAGTATCCTTTGGAAGCCTGACAAGAGATGATATACTGAATATCATAAAGGAGGAATAAAAAAATGAAAGTATTGATGTTAAACGGGAGTCCTCATGAGAAGGGATGTACCTACACCGCCCTTGCGGAGGTGGCAGGAGAGCTCAACCGGGCTGGCATTGAAACCGAGATCATGCATGTGGGAGGCGGTGCTGTCCATGGATGTATGGGCTGCGGCGCATGCGGTAAGCTTGGAGCATGCATTTACAGCGACGACAAGGTCAACGAAGCTGTGGAAAAGATGAGACAGAGCGACGGTCTGATTGTGGGTTCACCGGTACACTATGCCTCGGCCGGCGGGGCCATCACCTCCTTTCTGGACCGCTTCTTCTATTCCGGAAGCAGTGCTGCCGCCCATAAGCCGGGAGCTGCCATTGCCTCTGCCAGAAGGGCCGGAACAACTGCCACCCTGGACCAGCTGAATAAATATTTTATGATTACGCAGATGCCGGTAGTGTCCTCCCAGTACTGGAATATGGTGCACGGGCAATGTCCTGAGGATGTGAAAAAGGATGAGGAAGGCATGCAGATCATGCGCGTCCTGGGCAGAAACATGGCCTGGATGCTCAAATCCATTGAGGCCGGAAAAGCTGCCGGGGTTACGCTTCCTGAGACAGAGGAGAAGAAGAGAACGAATTTTATACGGTAGGAAAATGGCTGATTCATAGATGAAGTTAATGTATGGAATCAATATGAGAAATTAATACATGGAATCAATACATGGAATCAACACATGGAATCAGGATAACCTGGTTTAAGATATGGGGCCCGGCACAGTGGTGTGCCGGGTTTTTAACATGCTGGTATGTACGGCTCTATACCAAAGCGGTATGCATGGCCTGATTATGAATATGCTGGTCCAGTATCAGATGGACCCGTTCCACTTCACCGAGAATCAGAGTTTCGGATTTCATGATTTGGCTTCTTAAGATGCATTCAGTGGACTTGAGCTGGAATTCCAGATTGTCCATGCGGGTGTTCAGGGATTTTATGTCGGACTGGATGTTTTGGATATCGGTTTTCATGCCCTGGATATCGGTATTCATGCCCTGAATATCGGTTTTCATGCCTTGAATTTCAGTTTTCATACCATGAATATCGGTTTTCATGCCCTGAATGTCGGTCTTCATGCCCTGGATTTCAGTATTCATGCCTTGAATGTCGGCCTTCATGCCCTGGATTTCAGTTTTCATACCCTGAAACTCAGTCTTCATACCAACTATTTCAACTAACAAAAAATCAAGTTTTTCAGAATCTGTCAAGCTGTCACCTCCTAAAAACAGTGTGCTGTGTCAGTGTGCTATGTCACGGTTATTGTTTCAGCTGGAAACAGGGTGTAATTAAGTATAGCATATCAGAACCTGGAAAACCAGGCTGGTTTTTGTATTTTTCGTAATCCTATTTCTCGTAATGTGTTTCACCGGATTACGCCTCCAATTTCCCGGAAAAATACTTGTCACAAATCCCGGATTCTGTTATACTCTGACATAGTTAACTAGCTAATTATAAGCGGATAAACGGTTAATCAGTTATATATACAGATACAGGAAGGAGGCAATCTACATGGGCAATGTATCATGCAGTTGTTTTGTTCAGTCCCCGGAGCACTGTCTTATCGAGAAGTACATTCAGGTGGCCAGGCTGCACCGGAGTATGATGGAGCACCGTCTGGACGGCACGGGGGTGTACCGCAGCCAGCATCAGATTCTGATGTTTGTGTCGGATAATCCCAACGTATCCCAGAAGGAGCTGGCAAGGATGTATGGCATGTCCGGTGCCACCATAGCTGTTTCCCTTAAGAAACTGGAAAAGGGGGGCTATATAAGGCGCCTGGTAGACCAGGAGGACAACCGGTGCAACCAGATTTGCATAACGGATAAGGGCAGAAAAGTGGTGGAGGACAGTGTTAAAATTTTCAGGCGCATGGAGAGCCGTATGTTTGAAGGATTTTCCGAGAATGATATGAAGGTGCTGGGAGAACTTCTGGACCGGATTTATGGAAATCTGAACCGGGAGCTTACGGACAGGGCGCAGAGGGAGGAATTGTAAGTGAAACGGTACGGAAAGTATATAAAGCCATATCTTGGAGCCTTTATCCTGGGCCCTCTTCTGATGCTGACCGAGGTGGTGGGAGAAATCATGCTGCCCAAGCTGATGTCCATGATTATCAACAACGGAGTGGCGCAGAGAAATGTGCAGTATATTCTGTCAGTGGGAGGCCTGATGATACTGGCCACCCTGGTTATGGCCATCGGAGGAATCGGAGGAGCCTATTTTTCGGTGAAAGCGGCCATTAGCTTTACCAGTGATTTGAGGGACGACCTTTTTTCCAAGGTGCAGGAATTTTCCTTTAAGAACATAGATGCCTACAGCACAGGTTCTCTGGTCACCCGTCTGACCAATGATATTCAGCAGGTCCAGAATGTGCTTATGATGGGACTGCGGATGGCCATGCGCGCTCCGGGCATGTTTATAGGTGCCCTGATCATGGCGTTCATGATGAATGCCAGGCTGGCGGTGGTTATACTGGTGGTCATCCCCCTGCTGACAGCAGCCATAGCCGTCATCTTAAGGACCGCGTTCCCCAGGTTTACCGCCATGCAGAAAAAGCTGGACCAGTTAAACTCCGGCATCCAGGAGGCCCTGACCAATGTGCGGGTTATCAAGTCCTTTGTGCGGGAAGAATTTGAGGAAGATAAATTCAGGGCCATGAACCAGGATTTAAAGGACAGCAGCCTGGATGCCATGAAAGTCGTCATTGTCACCATGCCCGTGATGACCCTTGCCATGAACATTACCACCCTGGCTGTTGTGTGGTATGGGGGAAATATCATTATCGCAGGGGATATGCCGGTAGGGGATCTGACTGCATTTACCACCTATATCGTACAGATACTCATGTCACTGATGATGCTCTCCATGGTATTTCTGCAGCTTTCCAGGGCAGTGGCATCCATCCGCAGGGTGGGTGAGGTCATGGATACGGAGATCGACCTGACAGACCAGGAGGCCGCCAGGAAGGACCTGGCTGTACTAACGGGAAAGGTGGAGTTTAAGCATGTGAGCTTCAGCTATACGGACAACCAGGATGAGATGGTGCTGGAGGATATAAGCTTTACCGCAGAGCCTGGCCAGGTGATAGGCATTATCGGAGCCACAGGCAGCGGCAAGACCACCCTGGTGCAGATGATACCGCGGCTCTACGATGCCACAAGGGGCCAGGTGCTTGTGGACGGAGTGGATGTCAGGGATTATTCCCTGAAAAACCTTCGGGAAGGCGTGGGCATGGTGCTCCAGAAAAATGTGCTCTTCTCAGGCACCATAGAAGAAAACCTGCGCTGGGGTAAGGAGGACGCCTCCATGGATGAAATCAGGGAAATGGCGCAGAACGCCCAGGCGGACAGCTTTGTCACCTCCTTTACCAACGGCTATGATACGGACATGGGCCAGGGCGGTGTCAATGTATCGGGAGGCCAGAAGCAGAGACTCTGTATTGCCAGGGCTCTCCTTAAGCGGCCTAAAATCCTGATACTGGATGACAGCACCAGCGCCGTGGATACGGCCACTGAGGCCAGGATACGGCAGTGCTTCAACACCAGCCTTAAGGATACCACCAAAATTATCATAGCACAGCGCGTCGGATCCGTGGAGGAGGCAGACGGGATTCTGGTGCTGGATGAAGGCAGGCTCATCGGACAGGGGACCCATGAACAGCTTATGGAGGAGTGCCAAGCGTATCAGGAGATTTATTATTCCCAGAGGGACCGAAAGGAGACGGCTGCATCATGACGAGACAACAGAAAGCGGAAAGCCTGAAACGGCGGTATGGAAGGCATGGGGCTCCTGAGGCCAAAGGTCCCATGGGAGGGAGAAGGCATGGGCCGGGACGGAATATGGGCATGGGACCCAAACGGCTGCCCAGGAACGCAGGCACCACCATCAGGCGTCTCCTGCATTACTTAAATGAGGATAAACCCAAGATGGCGCTGGCATTTTTCTGCGTCATCCTCAACACAGCCGCAACGCTGACAGGCTCCTACATGCTGCGTCCTGTTATCAATACATTCATTGCCCCATTAACGGGAGGTCCCGGTGATCCGGCGGGACTTGCCAGGGCCCTGGCCGTGCTGGCGGCTGTTTTCGCGGTGGGTGTGTTTGCCAATTATGCCCAGGCAAAGGTCATGCTGACCGTGGCACAGAATGCCCTGCAGAAGATCCGCAATGACCTGTTTGCCAGAATGCAGAAGCTGCCGGTGGGATTTTATGATACCAACTCCAACGGTGATCTGATGAGCCGTTTTACAAATGATGTGGACACCATCGGACAGATGCTAAGCTCCACGCTGGTACAGCTGTTTTCCGGGGCATTGAGCATCATCGGCACCCTGTTTCTCATGTTGTACACCAACCTGATTCTGACCCTTGTCACCCTGGTGATGATTCCTGTTATGATGAAGGCGGGAGGAGCAGTGGCCGGATGGAGCCAGAAATACTTCACTGCCCAGCAGACATCCCTGGGAGCCGTGAACGGTTATATAGAGGAGACCATAACCGGGCAGAAGGTGGTTAAGGTGTTCTGCCATGAGGATATGGCCAGGGAGGAATTCGGCATACTGAACCACGACCTGAGGTACAACCAGATCCGGGCCCAGTTTTTCGGCGGTATCATGGGGCCTGTGATGAACAGTCTGAGCCAGATCAACTATTCCCTCACCGCCTGTGTGGGCGGCCTGCTCTGCGTGCTCAGGGGCTTTGACGTGGGAGGGCTGACCGTGTTCTTAAACTTTTCCAGGCAGTTTAGCCGTCCCATCAACGAGATATCCATGCAGGTCAGCAATGTATTCTCGGCCCTGGCCGGAGCGGAGCGCGTATTCTCGGTGATGGACGAGGAGCCGGAACCGGCGGACACCATGGACTGTGTGGTGCCAAATCCCATGATTGGCCATGTGGTGTTCCACCATGTCACCTTTGGCTACGACCCGGATAAAACCATTCTCAAGGACATAAACCTCTATGCCAAGCCAGGACAGAAGATTGCCTTTGTAGGTTCTACCGGCGCCGGAAAGACCACCATTACAAACCTGCTGAACCGGTTCTATGACATTCAGTCGGGAACCATCACCATTGACGGGGTGGACATACGCCGCATTTCCAGGGAAGCCCTGCGAAACAACATTGCCATGGTTCTCCAGGATACCCACCTGTTTACAGGCACGGTGGGGGAGAACATCCGGTACGGCAGGCTGGACGCCACGGACGACGAGGTTGTTCAGGCGGCCAAAACAGCCTCCGCCCACTCCTTTATCATGCGTCTTCCCCACGGATATGACACTATGCTGGAGGAGGATGGAGCCAATTTAAGCCAGGGACAGAGACAGCTTCTCAACATTGCCAGGGCAGCCATATCCAAGGCCCCTGTGCTGATTTTGGACGAGGCTACCAGCTCTGTGGATACCAGGACGGAAAAACACATTGAGCACGGTATGGACCGGCTGATGGCGGACCGCACCACCTTTATCATTGCCCACCGGCTTTCCACGGTGCGGAGCGCCAACGCCATCATGGTACTGGAACACGGGGAAATCATAGAGAGGGGGACCCATGAGGAGCTTTTGGAGATGAGAGGACGATACTATGAATTGTATACAGGCATGAAAGAACTGGATTGATTGCCATGAAATTAACATATAAATTAAAATAATAACGAATAAAATCTGTATTGTATACAATCTTTATTTATGCTATACTAAGTTGGTGTATTCCGGCGGGGCAGGCAGCCCCCCCCGGTCATACCGGACGCTGGAACGGTCCGGCCGCACAAAGGAATAAAAAGAAAGAAAAGAGGGAGAGAATCCATGGGTTTGGCGACTTTTATAGGCGGCATCCATCCATATGAGGGGAAAGAGCTGTCAGAGAACAAACCGGTACAGGTCCTGATGCCAAAGGGCGACCTGGTGTATCCGATGTCACAGCACATTGGCGCGCCCGCGAAGCCTCTGGTGGCAAAGGGCGATCATGTACTGGCAGGCCAGAAGATTGGAGAAGCAGGCGGTTTCATCTCTGCCAATGTAATTGCTTCTGTTTCAGGAACAGTGAAGGCCATTGAACCAAGGCGTATGGCTAACGGAGCAATGGTGCCCTCCATTGTCGTTGAAAATGATGGAGAATATAAGACGGTTGAGGGCGTGGGAGAGGACAGGGACCCATCCGGCCTGTCAAAAGAGGAAATCCGTAACATTGTAAAGGAAGCTGGTATTGTGGGCCTCGGCGGAGCAGGATTCCCCACTCATGTAAAGCTGACTCCAAAGGATGAGAACGCCATCGAGTACATACTGGTTAACGGCGCGGAGTGTGAGCCGTACCTCACCAGCGACTACCGGATGATGTTGGAAGAGCCGGAAAAAATCGTGGGCGGCTTAAAGGTTATCCTTCAGCTGTTTGACAATGCAAAGGGCGTTATCGGCATCGAGAACAATAAGCCGGAGGCCATCAAAAAGCTTACCGAGATGGTGAAGGACGAGCCGCGCATCACGGTCTGTCCCCTTATGACAAAGTATCCTCAGGGAGGAGAGCGTTCCCTGATTTATGCCGTTACAGGCAGGAAGGTCAACTCATCCATACTTCCCGCAGACGCAGGATGCATCGTGGACAATGTTGACACCGTGATTTCCATTTACATGGCCGTGTGCAAGAGCACACCCCTGATGAGAAAGATCATCACAGTCACCGGAGACGCGGTGGCGGACCCCAGGAATTTCAGCGTAAAGCTGGGAACCAATTACCAGGAGCTGCTGGACGCGGCCGGCGGGTTTAAGACAGAGCCGGAAAAAGTTCTGTCAGGCGGCCCCATGATGGGCCAGGCCATCTTTGACCTGAATATCCCGGTAAGCAAGACTTCATCCGCCCTGACCTGCTTCACAAAGGACCAGGTGGCAGAGATGGAGCCTTCTGCATGCATACGGTGCGGAAAGTGTGTCAGCGTATGTCCAAGCCACATCATCCCTGTGATGATGATGCAGGCCGCCCTCAGGGACGACTGCGAGACATTTGAGAAGCTGAACGGTATGGAATGTATGGAGTGCGGCAGCTGCACCTACATATGTCCGGCCAAGAGGCCTCTGACTCAGGCGTTTAAGGAAATGCGCAAGACAGTTGCGGCTAACCGCAGAAAGAAAGGGTAGGAGGGGACAGAAGTCATGAGTAAATTATTAAACGTATCATCATCCCCGCATGTGAGAAGCCATGAGACCACCCACAGCATCATGCTGGATGTGGCCATTGCCATGTTGCCTGCAACTGCTTTCGGTGTGTATCATTTCGGCATGCATGCGCTGCTGGTGCTTATAGTTACGGTTGCGGCCTGTGTTTTAAGTGAGTATGTATATGAGAAGCTGATGAAGAAGCAAAGCACTATCAGCGACTGCAGCGCCCTGGTCACAGGCATGATTCTGGCGCTGAACATGCCGCCGGAGATTCCGGTGTGGATTCCGGCCCTGGGCGGAATCTTTGCCATCATCGTGGTGAAGCAGCTCTATGGAGGTCTGGGACAGAACTTTATGAACCCGGCTCTGGCAGCCAGGTGTTTCCTGCTGATTTCCTTTGCGGGAAAGATGACCAATTTCAGCTACAGCGGATTTGACGGCGTGTCCGGCGCGACTCCCCTGGCCATGCTTAAAAGCGGCCAGGCGGTGGATGTTCCGGCCATGTTTGTGGGTAATATCCCTGGCACCATCGGAGAGGTTTCCGTGATTGCCCTTTTAATCGGCGCTGCCTACCTTCTGGCAAAGAAGGTAATCTCCATCCGGATTCCGGGCACCTACATACTGACGGTTGTGGTATTTGCCGTCCTGTTCGGAGGCCATGGGTTTGATTTGAACTACATTGGGGCCCACCTGTGCGGCGGCGGCCTGATTTTCGGTGCCTTCTTCATGGCAACCGACTATGTGACCAGCCCCATCATGCCAAAGGGCCAGATTGCCTTCGGCATCCTGTTGGGCGTGCTCACAGGACTGTTCAGGATATTCGGCGGATCCGCAGAGGGCGTGTCCTACGCAATCATCATCAGCAACATCCTTGTTCCGCTGATTGAGAAAGTAACCCTTCCCAAAGCATTTGGAAAGGAGGGCAAGTAAACATGAGCAAATCAGGATTTATGAAAGACGCGGTGATTCTCTTTGCAATCACCCTGGTGTCAGGATTCCTTTTAGGCGGTGTATACCAGCTGACCAAGAAGCCCATTGAGCTGGCTACCATAGCGGCCAACAACAAGGCATACAAGGCCGTGTTCGCAGAAGCCGAGACCTTTGATTCCGACGAAGCCCTGACCGCAGCCATTCCGGCCTGCAACGAAGCCCTGGCCGGCATGAATTTCGGGGGAGTGGAAGTGGAGAACGTGTTAAAGGCAGTGGACGCAGGGGGCAGCCAGCTGGGCTATGTGGTTACAGCCCTGTCAAATGACAGCTACGGCGGCGTGGTGAAGCTGTCGGTGGGACTGAAGGACGACGGAACCATCACAGGCATTGAGTTCCTGGAAATCAGCGATACTCCCGGTCTGGGATTAAAGGCAAAGGAACCGGCGTTCAAGGACCAGTATGTGGGAAAGAACGCGCCTGAGCTTTCCGTCACCAAGTCAGGCAGCGCGGACGATACCCAGATTAACGCAATCAGCGGCGCTACCATCACTTCAAACGCAACAACCAATGCAGTCAATGCAGCCTTATACTACCTGCATAACTGCATCCAATAAATAGGAGGTGGGAACATGAATAAATGTACAGAACGTTTATATAACGGTATTGTGAAAGAAAACCCTACCTTCGTCCTGATGCTTGGTATGTGTCCGACACTGGCTGTCACCACATCCGCCATCAACGGTCTGGGTATGGGACTTTCCACAACCGTAGTTTTACTGTTTTCCAATATGATTATTTCTGCCCTGCGCAAGATCATACCCGACAGGGTGCGTATCCCGGCGTATATCATTATCGTTGCATCCCTGGTTACCATGGTGCAGCTGCTGCTTCAGGCTTATGTGCCAAGCCTTTACTCAGCTCTGGGCATCTATATCCCTCTGATTGTGGTTAACTGTATCATCCTTGGCCGTGCGGAATCCTACGCATCCAAGAACGGTCCGGTGGTATCCACCTTTGACGGCCTTGGCATGGGCCTTGGATTTACACTGGCTTTGACCTGTATCGGCCTGGTCCGTGAGATTCTCGGATCCGGCGCCATATTCGGGAACGTGGTGGTCCCGGAGGATTACCACATCGCCATCTTTGTGCTGGCTCCCGGCGCGTTCTTTGTGCTGGCTATCCTGACAGCCCTCCAGAACAAGTTCAAGGCTCCTTCCGCCACCAACGGTTCCGCGCCACAGTCCAGGCTGGCCTGCGGCGGCAACTGTATGTCATGTACCGGCTCTGCCTGCATGGCCAACCATGAGGTGCTGGAGACGAGGATGCGTCAGGCTGAGGAAAAGGCTCTGGCGGCAAAGAAGGCAGCTGTAGCAAAGAAGGAAGCAGAGCTTAAATCGGCTACTTCCAAAAAAGAAGATTAGGAGGGTGGATAGATGAAAGAGTTATTATTAATTGCCATTGGTTCCGCTCTGGTTAACAACGTTGTTTTGAGCCAGTTCTTAGGACTCTGTCCATTCCTCGGTGTTTCAAAGAAGGTTGAGACCTCAGCCGGCATGGGTGCGGCCGTTATCTTCGTTATAACCATAGCATCGGCAGTGACAAGCCTGGTTTATACCGGAATTCTTGTGAACCTGCACTTGGAATACCTGCAGACCATCGTGTTCATCCTGGTCATTGCGGCCCTGGTTCAGTTCGTGGAGATGTTCCTCAAGAAATCCATGCCGTCACTGTATGAGGCCCTGGGCGTGTACCTGCCTCTGATTACAACCAACTGTGCGGTGCTGGGCGTGGCCCTTACCAATGTACAGAAGTCATACAGCTTTGTCCAGAGTGTTGTGAACGGTATTGGTATTTCCATTGGCTTTACCATCGCTATCATCATGCTGGCCGGTATCCGTGAGAAGATTGAGCACAATGATGTACCGTATTCATTCCAGGGATCACCCATTGTTTTAATTACCTCAGGTCTCATGGCAATCGCATTTTTCGGATTTTCCGGATTAATTTAGAAGGAGGAGAAGGAAAATGGTTACAGGTATTATATTAGCGGCAGCGGTTGTAGGTATCCTTGGTATTCTGATAGGAATCTTCCTTGGCGTTGCCAGCGAGAAGTTTAAAGTACAGGTAGATGAAAAAGAGATTCTGGTCCGCAACGAGCTTCCGGGAAACAACTGCGGCGGCTGCGGTTATGCGGGCTGTGACGCCCTGGCAAAGGCCATTGCGGCCGGTCAGGCGGATGTAGGGGCCTGTCCCGTGGGCGGCGCTCCCGTAGCTGAGAAAATCGGCGAAATCATGGGAGTGGCCGGCGGAGCCGCTGAAAAGAAGGTGGCTTTCGTCAAATGCGCGGGAACCTGCGACAAGACAAAGGTGCAGTACAACTACTACGGCGTGGACGACTGCAAGAAGGTGTCAGTGGTTCCGGGCGCGGGAGAAAAGGCCTGTGCCTATGGATGTATGGGCTACGGCTCCTGCGTGAAGGCCTGTGCTTTTGACGCCATCCATGTGGTGGACGGCGTGGCAGTGGTGGATAAGGAAAAATGTGTGGCCTGCGGCATGTGCGTGGCCTCCTGCCCCAACCATCTGATTGAGCTGGTTCTCTATAAGGCAGAGCATCTGGTGCGGTGCAGCTCCCACGACAAGGGCAAGGATGTGAAGGCTGTCTGTGGGGCCGGATGTATCGGATGTACCCTTTGTACAAAGCAGTGTGAGTTCGATGCCATCCATATGGAGAATAACCTGGCTGTCATTGACTACGAGAAGTGCACCAACTGCGGCAAGTGCGCAGAAAAGTGTCCTGTCAAGGCCATTGTTTAGATGATAAAAAGGATATTTACATGAATAAAAAGCTGTCCCTCCTGCGCCTGCTGCGCGGAAGGGACAGCTTTTTGCTGCTTCAATCTGTTGTTTTCAGTCTATTATTTTTTCTTTCTCTTTTTAAATGCCGGCGAATCAAAGGACTGGTCGTCAGGCAGGACCTTCTTTGTGGTGGCCTCCACCAGATTGTCGTAGCAGGAGAAGATGGCGTCTATGTCACGTCTGTCCATCCTGGGTGTCAGGAGGGACACCAGAGGAACGATAATGAGTCCCACAATCATGGAGACGGCACCTGCGTTGATGGGGGATGCGATATAGTGCAGGAACATATTTGAAACAGTGATTCCGATGCCGGTGGCAAAGCTGGCCCACACAGCAGCGGGAGTGGTCCTTTTCCAGTACAGGCCGTAGAGGAAGGGTGCCAGGAAGGCTCCGGCCAGGGCGCCCCAGGAGATACCCATGAGCTGGGCGATGAAGTCAGGCGGATCCAGGGCCAGCACAACGCTGATAACGATGAATGCCACAATCAGGCACTGCATCAGTACCAACTGGGTCTTATCCTTCATGTTCTTTACAAGATTGCCCTTGATGAAGTCCAGGGTCAGGGTGGAGCTGGAGGTCAGCACCAGGGAGGAGAGGGTGGACATGGATGCGGACAGCACCAGCATGACAACAATTCCAATCAGCAGATCCGGAAGGCCGGACAGCATGGCCGGGATAATGGTGTCATAGGCCACGGACCCATTTCCGTTATAAATGGCGGGACTGTCAAAGAGCCGGCCGAAACCGCCCAGGAAATAGCTGCCGCCGGAGATGACAATGGCGAACAGGGTGGAAATCACCGTGCCTGTGGCAATGGCTTTCTCGCTCCGGATAGTATAGAATTTGTGAATCATCTGGGGCAGGCCCCAGGTACCAAGGGAGGTGAGAATCACCACGCCCAGCAGGTTCAGGGGATCCGGTCCGAAGAAGGAGGTATAGGCCCTGGGCTGGCCCAGGGTAACCGGCACCTCACTGGGAATCTGCGCCAGCCTGCCCACAGCGGCGCTAAAGCCTCCCTGGCCGTTCAGGACGCTGAGGATGACGGCGGCAATGCCGGCCAGCATGATGATGCCCTGAATAAAATCGTTGATGGCAGTGGCCATATAACCGCCCAGGATGACATACACGACTGTCAGGACAGCCATGCCCATCACACAGACACTGTAGGGAATATCAAAGGCCATGCCGAATAGCCGGGACAGGCCGTTGTAGACAGAGGCCGTGTAGGGAATGAGAAAGACAAATATAATCAGGGAGGCAGCAATCTTCATGCCCTGGCTGTGGAACCGGCTGCCGAAGAATTCCGGCATGGTGGCCGAGGAGAGATGCTTGCTCATGACCCTGGTCCGCCGTCCCAGGATGACCCAGGCCAGCAGGCTTCCAATCAGGGCATTGCCGATGCCAATCCAGGTGGAGGCCAGGCCGTATTTCCATCCGAACTGTCCGGCGTAACCGATGAATACCACGGCGGAAAAGTAGGAGGTGCCGTAGGCAAAGGCAGTGAGCCAGGGACCAACGCCCCTTCCTCCCAGTACAAAGTCATTGACATTGGTGGCATGACGCCGGGAATAGAATCCCACCCCCAGCATGATGGCAAAAAAGACGACCAGCATCAGCAGTTTAATAACCATTTGAATATCCTCCGCATACACTTTAATAATTAAAACTTCTGAACTTTAATGTATCAAAGCGAAGGCCTGTTGTCAAAGGGAATTTCTTGTTTTTACCTAATTTGGCTATTTTGACGAAAGCTCATGGAAGAGATTGGGATGCTGAATGCCACTTTTTCGGTAAAGTGGGGATTGGATGCCAAAATTCGACACAAAATGTAACATCCAGAGATGGATATAAAATGTAAAAAATGAATTATTATGGTAATAAATACTTTACATAATATAAATTACAAAAATAGGAAATC
The DNA here is from genome assembly GCA_021201905.1 of Clostridia bacterium. Lineage (GTDB taxonomy): Bacteria > Bacillota > Clostridia > Lachnospirales > Lachnospiraceae > Enterocloster. Next base: position 5,636 of record JAJQEA010000250.1, on the reverse strand, counting down.
AGATAACATGTTTAAAAATTAATAATAATGTAATACAAATGTAAAAATATGTTCGGCAAAATGCATAATATATAGATGATAATATCTGGAAATGCATAGCAAATATATAAAAAATATTACAAATGTTTCAAAAGTAAGAAAAAATGTAACAAAATTGTTAAATCTCCATTGACGTGAAAAGTCAAATCCCATATAATTAGCCATACATCCCGGAAAAACATGCACAAAGTGGGAAATACCCACTGCATAAAATTTTGAGAATGGTACCCTGTGCAGCGTTGCGCGGGGCCAGGAAAGAGGAGTATGTATGCTTACATTACATTCATTCCTTCGTTCGGTGGTTCTCTTTGTTAAGTCGCTGACTGTGAAAGTGACAAAGCAGATGTACCGTTCCTCATCTGTGGTAATGACCGGTATGATGGTAGTGGCCATCATAGCATTTTCAGCCAATGGGTTTGGCGGAGGGGGAAGAAACACCCTTGCAGCGCCCATGACGGAGGAAAGTGATGCCAACGGCGGGCAGGAAGAGGAAAACGAAGGAAGCGGTCTGGTTACTGAAGCAAAAATACAATTCGGACTTTTAGATACAGACAGTGAAGGCCAGCATCTGGCCGGTGCGCTGCTGGAAGCGGACGTCCGAGAGAAACAGAGAAAGCAGGCAGCGGCACAGACCCAGATTGAGACACTTCAGAAACAGATATTAAAGGAGAGACAGGAAGAGGAGGCCAGGAAGAAGGCGGAGGAAGAGCGCCGGGCAGCCAGAAGGATCAAATATACGGATGAAGATTACCAGGTGCTCCTGCGCATTGTCCAGGCGGAAGCAGGCATCTGCGACCCCAAGGGAAAAATCCTGGTTGCGGATGTGATCATTAACCGTGTCCTGTCGGGAAAATTCCCGGACAGCGTTAAGGCGGTTGTATACCAGCCATCCCAGTTTCAGCCGGTATCCAACGGCACCATCAACAAGGTAAAGGTCACAGCGGAAACCATAGAATGCGTGGACCGTGCCCTGACCGGAGAGGATTATTCCAAGGGAGCCCTGTATTTCATGAACAGAAGGGCGTCCGGCAGCGCCGTATCCTGGTTTGACAGGCGTCTGACCTACCTTTTTGCCCATGACGGCCATGAGTTCTTCCGATAATCACCCGGTGTAAAACAATCTCAAAATGGCCTTGTAATGAAAAAAGGGATTGAGTTTCCGGTGGCTTTAGGTGTATACTGGAAATTGGAAAATCGAAACGCCACAAAGGAGAATGGAATATGATTTTTGATGAGAAGAAGAACCTGGACTTTTACAGGAATTTAGGGATTGAGGGCAGATATGCCAAGGCCGTGGATTTCCTTAAGAATACGGACCTTGAGGCATTGGAGCCGGGAAAGTATGAGATTGACGGCAAGAACGTATATGCCAACGTAACCGCCTACACCACCATCCCGTGGGAGGAGGCCAAATATGAGGCACATGAGCATTACACCGATATCCAGTATGTGATTGAGGGAAGCGAAATCATGAGCTACGCTCCGGTACATGAGATGACTGTAAAGGTTCCGTATAATCCGGATAAGGATGTGGTATTCTTTGAGAACACCACTCCCGGACTTCAGGTTGTGACCGGCGCCGGACAGTATCTGATTTTCAACCCATGGGATGCCCACAAGCCAAAGGCCGCCAATGGGGAGCCGGCACCTATTAAAAAGGTGATTGTAAAAATTAAAGAGGACTAAAACGCATCGTAAAACGCGCAGTTAAGAAGGCGCGGGAGAGAGCGCAGGAAGAAGGTCTGGCCCGCTGTATTGAAAAGCAGCAGGCCGGACTTTTTTCTGCCCTCAGAGCATCCTTTCATGTTTGCTAATATTTTGTTAATTGAAATATTGACTTTTAATTCACAAAATGAGATAATGAAAAGGATTTCGATAAAATGAAAGAGAGGTAAATGAATGATGGCAAATGTAGATTTGAGTCAGTATGGTATTACCGGAACCACAGAAATTGTTTATAATCCTTCCTATGAGATGTTATTTGAAGAAGAGACAAAACCAACTCTGGAGGGTTATGAAAAAGGCCAGGTAAGCGAGCTTGGTGCAGTAAATGTCATGACTGGTATTTACACAGGCCGTTCCCCTAAGGACAAGTTCATTGTCATGGATGAGAACTCAAAGGACACTGTATGGTGGACAACCGATGAGTACAAGAACGATAATCATCCGGCCAGCCAGGAAGCATGGGATACGGTAAAGAAGATTGCACTGGAAGAACTTTCTAACAAGAGGCTGTTTGTTGTAGACGCGTTCTGCGGAGCAAACAAGGATACCCGTATGGCAATCCGCTTCATTGTTGAGGTTGCATGGCAGGCTCATTTCGTAAAAAACATGTTTATCCAGCCAACCGCAGAGGAACTGGAGAACTTCAAGCCGGATTTCGTTGTATATAATGCTTCCAAGGCAAAGGTAGAGAATTACAAGGAGTTAGGCCTGAATTCCGAGACAGCCGCCATGTTCAATATCACCAGCCGCGAGCAGGTAATCGTGAACACATGGTACGGCGGAGAGATGAAGAAGGGTATGTTCTCAATGATGAACTACTATCTGCCTTTAAAGGGCATTGCTTCCATGCATTGTTCTGCCAACACAGATATGAACGGTGAGAACACCGCAATCTTCTTCGGACTTTCCGGAACAGGAAAAACCACTCTTTCAACAGACCCCAAGCGTCTTCTTATCGGTGATGACGAGCACGGCTGGGATGACAACGGCGTATTTAACTTCGAGGGCGGATGCTATGCAAAGGTCATCAACCTGGACAAGGATTCAGAGCCGGACATCTACAACGCAATCAAGCGTGACGCTCTTTTAGAAAATGTTACTCTTGACGCTGACGGCAAGATTGATTTTGATGACAAGAGCGTGACTGAGAACACACGTGTATCTTATCCGATTGATCACATTGAGAAGATTGTCCGCCCGGTATCAACGGCTCCTGCTGCAAAGGATGTTATCTTCCTGTCAGCAGACGCGTTCGGCGTACTTCCTCCAGTATCCGTTCTGACTCCGGAGCAGACACAGTATTACTTCCTGTCCGGATTTACAGCAAAGCTTGCCGGTACAGAGCGCGGCATCACAGAGCCTACACCTACATTCTCAGCTTGCTTCGGACAGGCATTCCTGGAACTGCATCCAACCAAGTATGCAGAAGAGCTTGTTAAGAGAATGGAGAAGAGCGGCGCAAAGGCATACCTGGTTAACACCGGCTGGAATGGAACAGGCAAGCGTATCTCCATTCGCGACACCCGCGGCATCATCGATGCGATTCTTGACGGATCCATTGCAAAGGCTCCAACCAAGCAGCTTCCATTCTTTAACTTTGAGATTCCTACCGAGCTTCCAGGCGTAGATCCTAAGATCCTTGATCCTCGCGATACATACGCAGAAGTATCCCAGTGGGAGGAAAAGGCAAAGGATCTGGCACAGCGTTTTGTCAAGAACTTTGCAAAATACGAGGTCAATGAGGCTGGAAAGGCA
>JAJQEA010000250.1:0-2107 GCA_021201905.1 Clostridia bacterium | reverse complement strand
AACCATACGATGACGTATCCCAGTGGTTGTAAAAGGCAATGCTCCTGGCACTGCGTTTTGTCAACAACTTTGAAAATACGTAGGCAATGAGGCTGGAAAGGCACTGGTTTCCGCTGGTCCTCAGTTATAATAAAAAAGAACCGCCTTTCTGCCCGCGCGGCAGAGGGACAGCATCATATAGGGAGAACCGGATACCGGACCGCAAGGTCCGTCCGGTTCTCCTTTTTTCCATGGGCCAGGCGCGGTGTGATGCCCATGGAGCTGGCATTTCTTAATATTATAATCTGTTTCTTAAGTCTCATTTACGTCCATTGAAAGGCTGTTTTTTCATGGTACCAGGAAGCCATAAAGGAGGATGGAGTTATGAAAAAATGGAAAACGAGGCGTATAGGGACGCTGGTCACGGCTGTGGTTCTTCTGGCGGCGCTCTCTCTGTCTGCCTGCGGCAGCAAATCGTACAATAGAACTGCCATGGCAGAGACTGCTGCCGCTGCCGCATCTGTTATGGATGCGGAAGAAGGACAGATCGAAATGGTCTCTTTGGGAGAAAACCTTACTTTATTAAAGGCAGAGTCAGGAAGTGGTCTGTCTCCCTCATCAGATATTGGCAGTCTGGCAAAGACCGGAAGGAAGCTGATACGGGATGTGGACATGAGCGTGGAGGCCAGGGACTTTGACGGCGTACTCTCGCAGATTACAGACAAGGTAAGAGAGCTAGGCGGTTATGTGGAATCCTCGGATGTGTCGGGAGTCAGCGTCAATTCCTATGGCGGCAGCCAGCAGCGCTATGCGGACATCAGGGCCAGGATTCCGGCGGACCGGCTGGACCGCTTTGTGGAGACTGTGGAGAGCGCGGGAAATGTGATAAGCAAGCAGGAGCAGGTGACGGACGTGACCCTGCAGTATACGGATGTGCAGAGCCGCAAGAAATCGCTGGAGATAGAGCAGGAGCGGCTCTGGGCCCTGTTGGAGAAGGCCGATTCCCTGGACGCGGTGGTGGCGCTGGAAGCCCGGCTCTCAGAGATCCGCTACGAGCTGGAGTCCTACACATCCCAGCTGCGTCTCTATGACAATCAGGTGGATTACAGCACCGTGTCCATCCATATGAGGGAGGTAAAGGACCTTACCCCCATTTCCCCGGACAGCATTGGAACCAGGATACAGAAGGGCTTTAACCGGAGCCTAAACAACCTGGGGGAAGCGGGAACGGACCTGATTGTATGGTTGGCCTCCAACAGTCCCATTTTGCTTGTGCTGGCCGTTATCATCGCTGCGGTTGTCCTCGCTGTCAGAGGGTTAAGCCGGAGGATGCAGGGCAGGATCCACTTCCTGGGCCGTGGCACTGGTTCCCACGGTAAGCACAAGGGAGAGAGAAAAGGCAGAAGAGACCGGAAGGAGCGGGAGGTGGAAGCACAGACGGAGAAAGAGGTGGACACACAGCCGGAAAAAACGGTAGAAGAACAGACAGAATAAGAGGTGGGGGAACAGACGGAAAAAACAGTGGACACACAGATGGAAAAAGTGGTGGAAGAACAGACGGAAAAAACAGTGGACACACAGATGGAAAAAGTGGCAGAAGAACAGACAGAAAAAGCGGTGGACGCACAGACGGAAAAGCGCTAGAAGATCAGACAGAGAATCGGAAGGCCCAGGCGGAACAGTCTGGTAAGATGAAGCAAGAGAAGGAATAGCCGGAGAAAACAAACGGGAAGGAATAGCTGGGGCAAACAGCCAGGAAAAAAAGAGCCATTACAGAAACCAGAACAAAGGGCAGGACATACAGCCGGCAAAAACAGGCTTGTGTCCTGTCTTTTTATAGCGTATACTCATAGTTATAATCCATTCTAAACCATATATGCCCAGGGAAAGGAGGCACCCATGCAGCTCACCTATCTGCACATCCATAATTTCAAGTCGATACGGAGCATGGAAATACGCGATATTGACCGGGCGCTGATTTTTGTAGGAAAAAATAATACGGGGAAAACCTCGGTTCTGGATGCGGTCTGCGCGGTGTGCGGCTGCTATGAGATTCAGGCCATTGATTTCAATTAGAACCGCCAGGCCATCCGCATTGACGCCTGTTTTTCCATAGAGGAGGAGGACC
>JAJQEA010000018.1 GCA_021201905.1 Clostridia bacterium | reverse complement strand
GTAGTGGTTGTCCCTGGGATTGAAGAGAATCAAATCCCCGGCGCTGACATCATACTCTTTGTTCCGGCACCAGAGGTGCCTTTTGCCGCCCTCCACAAAGCCTATAACGTAATATTCATGGAAATGATTGGGGAATTTCTGCACAACCCCGCTCAGATTGTAGGCTTCTATCTTAAGGTCCTTATCATAATAGACCCGGCGCTGTTCCTGCTCCTGTATCATTTTGCTGCTCCTTTTAAACTGCTTTTCTGCTATTTTAACACAATGGGAAGGGAAAATCTTGCAAGATATTACACCAGAAGGGATTGAAATTTGCCGTGTGAGTTTGTCTTTGGGAAATTCGGGTACAAAAAAAGATGAATAGCTTCACATGGCGTCATGCGTTCTATTCATCTTTTGCCGTGTCTTTTACTACCTTCAATATATCATTGGGCGTACAGTCCAGGCAATCGCACATCTTGGCAAGAATGGTAAGGTCAACCCGGGATACCTTGTTCTTGCAGTAATTATTGAACTGAGTCCGCTGCAAACCGCATTCTTCACAGACAAAGTTTTTGCTTTTCTCTTTTTCTTTCAGCAAACGCTCCAAATCAATTTCAATATGCATGCCATCCCCGCCTTTCCATCTAAAGTATATTCCTGGATGTATTGAAATATAAGCTGTATTAACGTACAATGTGTATAATAATACAGGTGTGGGGTGAAACCGAGATGAGAAAAAGACGGATACAGACATCGCTGGTACTGATAGCCCTTTGCATATATCTGCAGTGGGGAAGGGGCGTGTCGGTGAGGAATACCATATCTTCCTCCTGGGATGGAAAGAGGACAGAACACATGACGATTGTAGCGAATAAGCTGTACATCAGGGATAAGGAGGCATTTGCCCGGAAAATGATTGAAACTTGTATCAACAATGAATTCCGGGATGTGCGGTTCAGCTATGACATGGGATATCCGGCGGAAATAACCATGGACATCTATACCAATGAGACGGCCAGACGGTTGGGAGTCAGATGCTGTGAGGTGCGGTATGCCTAGCCGGAAGAGGATAGGTACCGGTATAATATGAAGGATGACTGGGAACGGTTTGTGATGACGGTGAAATGATAGGAGAAATAAAGAGCGAAATGAAGAGCGGAATGAAGAGCGGAATAAAGGGCGAAATAAAGAGCCCGGTATATTATGGAGATTGGAAATAACCGGGCTCTATGTACGGTAATGTTTACTGTGGGATATTAGTCATTCTCCCTGTCTGTTCTTTTCATGAATTCAAAAATTCCATTTTCATCCAGTTCAGGATTGGCCTGCACTGCGGCGTAAATCCGGCTGATGCAATCCGGGCTTTCTTCCAGCAGCTCTGCTGTCTCTTCAGGGGAAAGTCCTTTTTTCATTTTCTTCATGACCAGAGATATGAGCTTGGTCATTTCTCCCTTTTCAATTCCATCCTCCATAAGCATTTGTCCGAGCAGGGTCATATTAATCTTCTCCTTTACCTTCCTTAAATCTGTTTTGTCGAGAAATTTGATGGCCAGGGCATAAAGCATGGCTTCCATGCGGCGCAGATCTTCCTTAGATACAGCTACCTGGTCAGATTTGAGTATATCAAGTCCTCTGCAAATGCGCATGCATTCCTCCATGCTTCCAGACATCAAAGGGGTCAGCAGGATGGGAAATAAGTCAGAGCTGGTCAGATGTTTTCCCTTTTTCAGTTTCCTTTCCGCTTTCCTGAAAATTTTATCCGCGTTCCGGTCCTTGATCCGGATGACCTGGATGCGGTATACATTGATGCCGGTGATGAGTTCCTGCTTGATTGGGCGGACACGGGAAGTACATAGAACTGTGGTAATGACAGGGCAGTTATATACCAGGCTTAAGTAAGCTTCGTATTCCCTGAAACGCCGCAGATCCCTGGAAGTAATTCTGTCGCTTTCAAACTCCAGATGCCGCAGGGAGCCGTCTTCCATCATATAGTTAAAATCTTCTTCCATTCTGCGAAGTTCCAGGTGAACCTGTTCTGTGGGAACAATGCCCGTAATCCGTTCCTTGACACCCAGGTATGGAAGAAGGTCCTGCCCGAAAAACATGGCAGCTGTCTTCAGGACTTTATCCTCCAGCTGATTGGGGATATCCTGTATATGCGGGTCAGTGGGTAACGTGTGATGCTGCATCCAGCCTCCTTTTCCGGTAAACATTGAGGAAGCTATTCCTATTATAATCCCTTTTTATATGCCAGACAATAGCCATGTAAAAGTTGTGTGGTTTAATGAAGATGAAACATAAAATGTCAGGATATTCTTCTGAACAAAAAGAATCAATGATGAGATGTGCAGATGATAAGATAACACGAATGAAACAGTGGGAAGCAGACAAAGGATATAATGGAATATTTTCCTAACGTACCTGGTTGACGGGTCTGCTATTGTCTGGTATTTCTAATATACCATCCGGGACTGGGAGACGCAAGCCAAAAAATATGTTCACAAGACCTGCTAAAATTATGCTGCTAAAATTATTTTCCCAAAACCACAGAAAATCCGCACCATCAAAGAATTCTGTGCTACAATCAAACTGTAAAAAAGAGGAAGAGGGCATGACGGTGATTGAATTCTTAAAAGAGGAAAAGATAAACAGCAGCTTGATCCGGGGAATCATGGATTTCAGGGCTTCCCACCCGGTCAGGGAGGAGGAACGGGGCAGGATACCTGTGCCCCGGTACCTGTATTATGGAAGGGAGGTATGGGAGCAGGCCATTGCAGCCCTTTTGTGCGGTCAGAACCTGCTTCTGGCAGGCCCGAAAGCAACGGGAAAGAACATTCTGGCCCAGAATCTGGCGGCCGCTTTTGGAAGGCCGGTTTGGGACATCTCCCTTCACGTTAACATGGATGCGTCCGGCCTGATAGGAACAGATACATTCCAAGACGGAGCCGTTGTGTTCCGGCCGGGGCCCGTGTACCGCTGCGGAATCAGCGGGGGCTTTGGGGTCCTGGATGAAATCAACATGGCCAGAAACGAGGCCCTGGCCGTGCTCCATGGAATTTTGGATTTCAGGCGTACCATCGATGTGCCGGGCTACGATGTGGTGCATATGGATGAGGGGACCCGGTTCATTGCCACCATGAACTATGGGTATGCGGGCACCAGAGAGCTGAACGAGGCCCTGACCTCCAGGTTTGCCTGTGTGCAGATGCCGGCCATATCCGGGGAAAATCTGGAGAAGCTTATGAGCCGGGAGTATCCTGGTCTTAAGAGGACCTATGCCAGACAGTTTGTCCAGCTGTTTCTGGATATAGAGCGAAAATGCCAAAGCGCCCAGCTTTCCACCCGCCCCCTGGACCTGAGGGGGCTGTTAGATGCTGTCCGGCTTATGGAGAAGGGGCTGGACGCGGGAACCGCCCTGGATATGGGACTTACCAACAAATCCTTTGACCCATATGAACAGACTCTGGTGCGGGATTTAATCAGGGCAAGGATTCCCAAAAAACTGGAAAGGGAGAAGCTGTTTGCAGACTGATATTAAGATGCGGGAATATGACGGAGAGGAGCGACGGGCCCTCAACATGGTATGGACTGCGGCAGAGGACTATTCCTTCCAGCCGGAATTCATGGCCTTTGACCGGTACGGAAGGGCAGACCTTTATCTCAACAGCATTATCGGTTATGTCCACCGATGGTATGACGGCGGGAAATTGACAGAGATGTTCGGGGCCTTTCAGGGCACGGCGCTTCAGGATATCTATGATACCATATTCTGGCTTGGCCTGGAATGCGGCGCTTATGAGAAGGAACGGGAGGGCCGTCCTGCCCTGGAGGAGCTGCGCAGGGAATACTGGGCACAGGTATTGGAGGAATCCAAATGGTCAGCGCAGGAAAAGCTGGTCCAGTCCCTTCAGACGGGCTGGGGCAGGCTGGTGTTAGGAGAAAAGCCCGGGGTGACACCGTGGGAGAGAGGGATTTTGTCCGGCCTGTCCTTTGACGGGTCTGCCGGCACCGATGAAATCGTGGAACGTGTTTCCTGTATATTGTGGGAATATTTCCGGTTTGACTGCCGTTCAGAGCAAAAGAGAAAAGAAAACAGAAAACGGATTAAAGGGATGATTAAGCCCTTCCGCTTTGTCCGGCCTGCCCACGGCGTCATTGTCAGGAACACACTGAATGAACATGGCCAGGACTCCCCTGAATCCGGTGATGACCAAAGTGAACCATCCGGAAAGGCCCGTAAAAAGCCTTCTGACGCCGCCAGAGGCCTTTGCTTCTGGCTGGAGGCATCCTCAAAACGGCGTGAGGAGGCGGTCCGTTCCTACATTGACGCCTGCTATGGTGTATCCATGTACGGAGAGCGGCAAAACCAGGCCATCCGTCATATGCTGTGCACGGGATGCCACAGCACATGCGGGCTCCATTTTACCAGGGGGGAGCAATTCCGGCAGGTCCCGGACCGCGGGGAATCGGCCAGACAGCTGTGGGAGGCGGCGCAGCAGAGAAAAAAGAACAGGGAGCAGTTTGAAACGAACAGGCCGGAATATGAGAACAGCATACGGCGCCTGATGGAACAGATTCGCAATACCCTACTGGTGGATTTGCAGCCTGTGCCGGAGAAAAGCCGGCAGGGAGCATTGATGGGGGAGTCGGTCTGGCGGGCCGTGTATCTGGAGGATGACTGTGTGTTTCTGAAGGTTTCAGAGGAAGAACGGCAGAATGTTTCCGTGGATTTGATGCTGGACGCGTCCGCGTCGCGTATGGGACATGAAGCCGTGATAGCAGCACAGGGATATGTCATTGCCGAGAGCCTGACCCGCTGCGGGATACCGGTCCAGGTGTATTCCTTTTCCACCATCCAAAATTACACAGTGCTGCGTATATTCCGCGGTTATGAGGAAAAGGAGAAGAACAAGGGAATTCTTGACTATGTGGCAGCCGGATGGAACCGGGATGGCCTAGCCCTCAGGGCAGCGGGCCATCTGGCGGGACAATCCCCCTGTGAGAAACGCCTGCTCATTGTGCTGACAGACGCCAGCCCCAATGACGAACAGCGGATGGCCCCTGTTTCAGGGGCGGTGCGGGGAAAGGAATATTCGGGGGATGCGGGCATTGAGGATACGGCCAAGGAGGTGCGGCAGCTTAAAAAGCAGGGAATCAGGGTAATGGCTGTATTTTACGGTCTGGACAGCGACCTGGAGGGAGCCCGGAAGATATATGGAAGCAGCTTTGTCAGAATCAGGGAGATGGGGCAGCTTGCTGATACGGTTGGGAATCTGCTGACCAGCCAGCTGCGGTCCGGCCGATAACGGAAAAATTGAGAAAGGCGGGGATATCCCGGAGCCGGTCAGGCTTTCAGGATATCCCCGTTTTCAGCATTATAGTATGACAAGAACCTGCCCCACGTAAATCAGGTTGGGATTCGCGATGCCGTTGACAGATACCAGGGCGGATACGCTGGTGCCAAAACGGTTTGCAATGGCCGAGAGGGTGTCGCCGCTTTTCACCTGGTATATGATGGCGCCTGGGTTATCCGGAATCTCCAGAATCTGCCCTTTGTAGATTATATTTGGGTTGGAGATATGGTTTAACGCAGCCAGCCGGCTTACCGTGGTGTTGAATCTTCTGGAGATACCCCAGAGGGTGTCGCCGCCCTGAACCCTGTAGGTGAGAAGGACACCTATATCGCCGGGAGATGGTTGGGGCTGGGGTGTCTGGGAGTGAATAAACATGGAGTCCTTGAAGAAGTCCATGTCCACATCGCCGTTTACTCCTGCTACCCGTCCCCTGTCCGAGTACTGGAAACCGTCCCAGGTATCCCATGGGCCTGTGCTTTCCGGCTGGTTCACATCGTAGTCCGCCACCCACAGGGGGTAGGAAGAAAAGCCGCTGTTCCACAGGTTTGCGGCGTTATAGGAGTCCGTATATAAGGCGGGACCGTATCCCAGCCGGCTGCCCAGGGTTTCCATGAAGGCCAGGCCAATGACGTTGATTTCCTGGGTGCTCAGACCCGGGAAGGATTCAAAGTCCATGGCCGGGTAACAGTCAAGCTGCTTGTCCCGTATCAGGGAATAGAAGAATTCTGCCTGCTGTCTGGCCTGTAAGGTGTCGGAGGCGGTCACATAGTGATAACAGCCGATTTTTAGGCCGGCGTCCAGGGCTTTCTCATAGTTGGACTGGAAATAGGGATCCACATATTCCATTCCCACACCGGTCCGAATATAGACCACCTGGATGCCGGCGTCCCTGACGGCCTGGAAATCAATATCGCCCTGCCAGCTGCTGACGTCCATGCCCTGGTACAGGCGGGAAGCAGCAAATGCGGGAGAGCACATGAAGCACACGGCAAAGATAAGGGACAAAATGATACCTGCTGCGCCCCGTAAATGTTTCATTGTCAATCCTCCTTTAAGGTAGAGTGTTAATAGGTACAATATACTATATGAAGAAATGAAAACAGCGGTGACAGGCCGGGGGAATGTGCTAGAATGAAGGCAGCGGTACGCGGAAAGGAAGATAAAGCGGAAGGGAAGATAATAATGAAAGAAAATAAATATGACAATGATATATTTTTTGAGAAATACAGCCAGATGGAACGCTCCAGGAAAGGACTGTCCGGGGCAGGAGAGTGGGAGACGCTTAAGGCGCTGCTGCCTGACTTTCAGGGACAGCGCCTTCTGGATCTGGGCTGCGGCTATGGCTGGCACTGCATCTATGCCATGGAACACGGGGCGGTCTCTGCCGTGGGAGTGGATATATCCGGCAAGATGCTTAAGGTGGCCAGGGAAAAGACAGAGGATTCCAGGATGCAGTATGTGGAATGTGCCATGGAGGATATTGATTTTCCGGCAGAATCCTTTGACGTGGTGCTCAGCTCCCTGGCATTCCACTATGTGGAAAGCTTCAGCCAAGTGGTGGATAAAGTGAGGGATGCGCTGGCTCCCGGTGGATATTTCGTGTTTTCCGTGGAGCATCCGGTATTTACCGCCTATGGAAGCCAGGATTGGTACTATGATGAAAATGGAACCATCCTTCATTTTCCTGTGGATAATTATTACTATGAGGGAAAGCAGAAGGCTGTGTTCCTGGGAGAAGAAGTGGTTAAGTACCACCGCACCCTGACCACTTACCTCAATACCCTGCTGACCCACGGCTTTGAACTCAGCCAGGTGGTGGAGCCCCAGCCGCCGGAGAGCATGCTCCATATACCCGGTATGCGGGATGAGATGCGAAGACCCATGATGCTGATTGTGTCAGCCAGGAAACGCTCCTGACAGTGAAGGGCGGGAGCATCCGGTTTAAAATTGAGATAAGGAGTATATCAATGAAATCACTTGTAATAGCTGAAAAGCCTTCCGTTGCCCGGGACATTGCCCGGGTTCTTAAATGCGGGAAAAATATAAACGGCGCCATTGAGGGGGAACGCTATGTGGTTACCTGGGGGCTGGGCCATCTGGTGACCCTGGCAGACCCGGAGGATTACGATAAAAAGTATAAAGAGTGGAGGATGGAGGACCTTCCCATGATGCCTGAGGTATTTAAGCTTGAGGTTATCAAGCAGACCTCAAAGCAGTACCAGGCTGTAAAGGCCCAGATTTACCGCGGGGATGTGGGGGACATTATCATTGTCACGGATGCCGGAAGGGAAGGGGAGCTGGTGGCCCGGCTGATTCTGAAAAAGACAGGGTGCAATAAACCCATCCGGCGTCTGTGGATATCATCCGTGACTGACAAGGCCATCAGGGAGGGATTTGCAAACCTGAAGGACGGAAGGGAATACAATAACCTGTACGACGCGGCCATGTGCAGGGCAGAGGCGGACTGGCTGGTGGGCATCAATGCCACCAGGGCCCTGACCTGCAAGTACAATGCCCAGCTCTCCTGCGGCCGTGTCCAGACTCCCACCCTTGCCATGATAGCAAAACGGGAGGCGCAGATACGCGCATTTGTGCCCCAGCCGTATTTTGGGCTCCAGGCCAGAACGGACGGACTGGTCCTTACCTGGCAGGATGCCGGGACAGGCAGCCACCGATCCTTTGAACGGGGCCGGATGGAGGGAATGGCCCAGGAACTTAAGGGGGAACCGGCCGTTGTGGCTGAGGTCAAGCGGACGCCTAAAAAGACGCTGCCGCCTCTTCTCTATGACCTGACGGAGCTGCAGAGGGATGCCAACAAGCGGTTTAACTACTCAGCCAAGGAAACGCTGAACATTATGCAGCGCCTCTATGAGAATCATAAAGTCCTGACCTATCCCAGAACCGATTCCAGGTATCTCAGCGCGGACATTGTCCCGACCCTTAAGGAGCGCCTGAAGGCGTGCTCCATCGGCCCCTATAAGACGCTGGCAGGCCGCCTGGTGAACCAGCCCCTGCCGTCAAAACCGTTTTTTGTGGATAACAGCAAGGTATCGGACCATCACGCCATCATACCGACGGAACAGTTTGTACCGATGGACCATATGACCATTGATGAACGCAGAATTTATGATTTGGTGGTGCGCAGATTCCTGGCTGTGCTGTACCCGCCCTTTGAATATGACGAGACCAGCCTGGAGGCGGATATCAGGGGCCAGCGCTTCATTGCAAAAGGAAGGATTGTAAAGAGCCAGGGCTGGAAGGCTGCTTACGACACGGCTGTGGATGACGGGGAAGAAGGGGATGAGCCGGAGGTAAAGGACCAGCAGCTGCCGGACCTTAAGAAGGGGGATGTGTTAAAGGGCCTGTCCATCAAGATGACAGAGGGCAAGACAAAACCGCCCGCCCCGTTTAATGAGGCAACCCTGCTCTCCGCCATGGAAAATCCCGTGGCGTACATGGAGACAAAGGATAAGGCTATGGCAAAGACCCTGGGAGAGACAGGCGGTCTTGGAACCGTTGCCACCAGGGCGGATATAATAGAAAAACTGTTTTCCAGCTTTCTCCTTGAAAAGCGGGGCAAGGATATCTATCTCACATCCAAGGCCAGGCAGCTTCTGGAGCTGGTGCCTGAGGACCTGAAAAAGCCGGAGCTGACAGCGGACTGGGAGATGAAGCTGTCGGGCATTGCAAAGGGAAGCCTGAAAAGGGGCGCGTTTATGAAGGACATCAGGGGATATTCCCAGGAACTGATCCGCCAGATTAAGACAGGGGAAGGCTCTTTCCGCCACGATAACCTGACCAACACAAAGTGACCTGTGTGCGGAAAGTGGATGCTGGCCGTAAAGGGAAAGAACACGGAAATGCTGGTGTGCCAGGACCGGGAGTGCGGCCACCGGGAGGTCATTTCACGCACCTCCAATGCCAGATGCCCTGTCTGCCATAAGAAGATGGAGCTCAAGGGCAAGGGGGAAGTCCAGATATTTGTATGCAGGTGCGGTCATAAGGAGAAGCTGAAGGCCTTTGAGGAGCGCAGGAAAAAGGAAGGCGCCGGTGTGTCCAAAAAGGATGTGGCCCGGTATCTGAACCAGCAGAAAAAGGAAGCCGATGAGCCGGTTAACAACGCATTTGCCAAGGCGCTGGCGGGGATCAATCTGAAGGATAAGGACTGATGGGAGAATTCCGGGAAAAATCTGGAAAATGATAGCAAAACCGTATAGATAGTAAAAACGTATAAAAAATTCTTGACAAGAAAGTTAGTTGGTGCTAATCTATATATGCAGTTGGAAGGTTCTGCTTTCTGTGGAAAACAGGGAACATGAGTGTCCGGCTGCATATTTTAGAGAATTGAGTTAGCTTTAACTTACTTAATAGAGGCAAAGTAAAGGAGCTGAAGTGATATGCCATGGAAACAGAGTGAGGAGACCGGCATGTGGCAGAAGGAGCGGGTTATCCAGGAACTGAGGAGCCAGGGGAAACGCATGACCAGACAGCGTATGGTCCTTCTGGATGTCATACTGAGCGGAAAGTGGAACTGCTGCAAAGAAATATATTACGAGGCATCAAAACGTGATGCGGCTATCGGTATGGCAACTGTGTACCGCATGGTATCTACCCTGGAAGAGATTGGCGTATTCAGCAGATGTTACCGGTACAGCCTGCCGGACCATCCCTGCCTGGAGGACCGGTCAGGGGATTGGCCGGATTAGATACGGAACACAGGAAGAAGCAAATGAAGAAGTGGATGAAGAAGCAGATAAAATAGAAGGTATCAGGAATACATATGGCAGAGGACACGCGCGGGGTCAGGCGCATGTTATCTCTGCCTTTTTTTATGTAAAATTAAAAAAATTTCATAAAAAAACAGGAACAGCTTGACATTCAACCTTCTTTACCCCCTACAATAAGCCTGTAAGGAGGCGTGCATATGACAATCAAAGAGGTGGAAGCCCTGACAGGAATCACAAAGGCCAATATCAGATTTTATGAAAAAGAAGGACTTCTGGCTCCGGGCCGGAGTTCCAATAATTACAGGGAATACAGCCAGGCCGATGTGGAACATCTGAGGAAGATACGGATTTTCCGTATTATGGGATTTTCAGTGGCGCAGATTCGCGAACTGGCAGACCATCCCCAGAGGGCAGCGGTGCTCATGGAAGAGAGGGCGGGGCAGATACAAAAGGAGGTAAAGGAACTGGAGCGCGTCCGATGTGTGTGTCTGGAGGTCAGGGATTCGGGATGGAAGTTTGATACGCTGGCCCCCGGCTGCTGGAAATGAAACTGGAATGCAGGAAGAAAGGAAGGGATATCATGAAGAGGGACAAGATTGACTGGCTGTGCAGGGCAAGGGATATGGCATACTTATTTTGTTTTCTGTGCATTGCATCCATGGTAATGTTTCCGATAAACCAGATTTTGGGAATCAGTCTGCCGGAGAATTTCATCCGGGTCTGGCGCCTTGTCATAACCGTGTCGCCGTTTCTGGCCCTGTTTTTGGGGGCTGTCACAGCGGGAAAAGCGCGCTGGCAGGTGCCTGATTTGAACCGAATCCTGGTGGACAGCGGAAAGCCGTTTGTGAAAAAAGAGAGGGACAGAGGGAAGCTGTATGAGAGAGTCTCTTTCCTGAACCAGATTGGCCTCACCTCTCTGGTGTTGATTCCCGTAAATAAGGCGCTGGGCATACAACTGCCCCCATGGGCCATAGGAGGATGGATGGCTGTGGTAGTGGGGCTGGCCATAGCCTTCATTGTGCTCAAAAACATAAAATAGGGTGAATAGGCGGTGTATGAGGTCAGCCCCGCCGGTTGACCCTGCTGGTTGTCCCTGCCCATAAAAGCATAGTTGCGTGAAACCGGGAAAGGGTGGTATACTGTCTGTTAGAACTATTTATGGAAACTGCTGGAAAAGGAGTATTGGGAAATATGGAACGTGAGGTCAGTCTGGAGGAGATATCCGACGGGAAATTATATGGTACCAATGATATGGTGAGGGCTGACAGCGGCGGCTGTGAAGGCTGCTCTGCCTGCTGCCGCGGCATGGGGGCGTCCATCATACTGGATCCGCTTGATATGTTCCGCCTTACGGTAAACCTGGGGATGAACCCGGAGCAGCTTCTGGCAGGTCCTCTGGAGTTAAATGTGGTGGATGGGATTATCCTGCCCAACATACGGATGACGGGCCGGGATGAGGCCTGCTCCTTCCTGAACAGTGAGGGCAGGTGCGGTATCCATCCCTGCAGGCCCGGTTTCTGCCGCCTCTTTCCACTGGGAAGACTGTATGAGAACAGGTCCTTCCGTTATTTCCTGCAGGTCCATGAGTGTCCCAGGGAGAACAGAACCAAGGTGAAGGTCCGCAAGTGGATTGACACCCCGGATGTGAAGGAATATGAGAGGTTTGTAAATGACTGGCATTATTTTCTCAAAGACCTGGGTACGGGACTGGAGGAAAATGGAAACCCGGATATCAGGAAAACGGTGGATATGTATGTGCTGAACCAGTTTTACATAACTCCTTATAGCAGCGGGGAAGGGTTCTGCCCTCAGTTTTACAGGCGGATGGCAGAGGCATCTGCGTTTGCGGAGCGTTTTGGAATCAAAGCCAGCCTTTAAAAGTGGTTTTTGTATATCAAAAAATGGACAGGAGGAACATTATATGGAATTAGATGCGGTGTTGAGAGAAAGAAGGAGCATGAGAAAGTACCAGCCGGACAGGAAGGTGAGCCGTGAACAGGTGGAGGAGATTCTTAAGGCGGCCACACTTGCGCCGTCCTGGAAGAATTCCCAGACAGCCAGATACTATGTGGTTATGTCAGACGATATGCTGGAAAAGGTAAAGGAAACCTGCCTTCCCGCCTTTAACCAGACAAACTGTAAGGATGCGCCTGTGCTGATTGTGGCTGCCTTTGTTAAGAATCAGTCAGGATATGACAATGACGGAACCCCCTCCAATGAGTTGGGAAACGGCTGGGGCTGCTACGATTTGGGGATGCATAACCAGAGCCTGCTGCTGAAGGCAAAGGATTTGGGACTGGATACCCTGGTAATGGGAATAAGGGATGCCGTCAAGCTGAGGGATCTGCTCTCCATTGGTGAGGAGCAGGAGGTGGTGGTGGTCATTGCCCTGGGATACGGAGCGGCTGACCCTCAGATGCCAAAGCGCAATGCCGTACAGGAGATAGCCAGGTTCTATTAATGAACGCGGAGGTAAGGCATGGACAGGATTACGAGAGTATCCATAGTAGGAATGAGTGCGTTGGGAGTATTGTACGGGGATTTCTTTGCAAGGACCCTGGGGCTGGAGCAGGTGACATTCCTGGCGGACCGGGAACGGGTGGAGCGTTACCGGGATACCCCGGTGTACTGTAACGGAAGAAGGTGGAACTTCGCGGTCCGTCCGGGTGATGAACCGGACCCAAAGGGGCCGGCCGAACTGCTCATATTTGCCGTGAAAGCCACTGCCCTTGAGGCGTCTGTCCCCATGGTCAGGAATCAGGTGGGAAAGGATACTGTTATTCTTTCCGTACTCAATGGAATTACCAGTGAAGCCGTCATAGGAGAAATACTGGGAATGGAGCACATGCTGTACTGTGTGGCCCAGGGCATGGATGCCGTGAAAATGGGAAATGAGCTGACCTATTCCCATATGGGACAGATTTGCATTGGGATTCCCGGTCATGAACCGTGGAAAGAGGCAATGCTGGAGTCGGTCACTGAACTGTTTGAGAGGACAGGGCTTCCCTATACCAGGGAGCCGGATATCCTGCGCAGGCTCTGGTGCAAATGGATGCTGAACGTGGGTGTGAACCAGACTGTCATGGTAGAGGAAGGGACCTATGGAACCGTACAAAGGCCGGGACCGGCCAGACAGATGATGAAGGCCGCCATGGCTGAGGTGGTGGCGCTGGCCCGGAGGGAGGGAATCCAGGTGACGATGGAGGATTTAGACGCCTATGTTGACTTGATTGACAGCCTGAACCCGGACGGTATGCCCTCCATGCGCCAGGATGGCTTGGCCTGCAGGCCCTCGGAGGTGGAATTTTTTGCAGGAACCGTGATTCGCCGGGCAGAGGCGGCCGGACTGGATGTGCCGGTGAACAGGGAGCTGTACCGGAGGATTAAGGAGATGGAACGGAATTGACAGAGGCAGAACCGCCGGAAAACGTGATTTGTTTTCCGGCGGTTCCTGTATGCGAAAGTGTCAGGTTTCTATGGTTCCTATGAAATGAATGGGTTTAATATTCAACATAGTTTATACGTTCAACTCCCAGGCTTTCTAATTTTTCGTTGACCCATGGGCGGATATAGGTACCATCCGTTTCTATGGCATTGATAATCCTTATTTCATTTTCATGAAGTGTATTGACCTTTTCCAGAAGATTTGGGGCATCCGAGGGCTTAACAAAGATAACACCGTCCTCATCTCCGATTACAATGTCTCCCGGATTTACCAGCCGGCCGCCGCACACAATGGGAGTATTGATTTCACCCGGTCCATTTTTGTAGGGACCGTCAGGCGTAATGCCCCTGGCGTATACCGGAAAGTCAGTGAGCCGGGACATGGCATCCACATCGCGGAGGGAACCGTCCACCACGATGCCGGCTATGCCCCGCTTACGGCAGTACGTCACCATCAGCTCGCCAAAGATGGAACGGCGGGTATCTCCGCCCGCATCAATCACTATCACATCTCCGGGTTTGGCCAGGTCCATGGCTGCATGAAACATGAGATTGTCGCCGGAGGGAACCTTGACTGTAAATGCAGGCCCCAGGAGTTTTCCCTTGTTGACAGGCCGTATGTCTTCATGGACAGCCGATATGCGGTTCATGCAGTCATCCAGGTTGGCCACAGCCACATCTCTGAACTTTTCTACCAGTGCCTTGTCAGGCCGCTTGAAATCTTCAATAATCACACATCCTACATTACTCATAATAAGTCATCCTCTCTTTCTATACCACACGGTATTTTGCCACATTTCCCGCAAGTGCTCCGATTACAGCTTCCGCTGCCTCCATCCCCATGCGGTATAAGGCTTCCTCTGTGTTGGCGCCGATATGAGGCGTTGCGCAGAAGTTACTTAATTCTGTAAGTTTATTTTCGCCGGTAGGCGGTTCCTTTACAAAGGCATCGCAGGCAGCGGCCCGTAGCTGTCCGTTCCTCAGGGCTTCATATAAGTCGTCCTCATTGACAATGCCGCCTCTGGCTGCATTAATCAGGACTGCGCTTTTTTTGAAGTGGAGGAAGGAATCACCGGCAATCAGGTCCCTGGTGGAGGGGGTCAGGGGGACGCTTACATTCACGATATCGGAGACCTCCAGCATTTTATTCAAATCATTGTATTTTTTGATTCCACAGGCAGCGGCCTGCTCTTTTGTGCAGTATGGGTCAAAACCCACCAGTACGGTGCCAAACCCCTTTTTCAGGATTTCGCCTGTACGCAGTGCGATGTTGCCCATACCTACAAGGCCTATGGTTTTACCTGTCAATTCAATGCCTGTCATTTCAGGAGGGGCAATCCGGTCAAAACCTTCATGGCGGCTCTTGGCATCACAGAAAGCAATGCTTCTGCACACATTGAGTATCAGACCAATTATTAGCTCCGCAACGGAGTTGGTATTCGCTTTTGGAGTGTTGATTACAGGTATGTTATATTCCTTAGCAGCTTCTAAATCAATGGTATTACATCCGACCCCATGTTTTACAATTACCTTCAGATTACCGGCCTGTGATATAATATCGCGGGTTATGTTAGCTGTGCGGAGTATGATGGCGTCAATTTCCCCTATGCGGTCAAATGTATCTGTAATTTCTCCGTACTGCTTCAGCAGCTTGACGGCATCGGGATGGATATACTCGCTTAGATACACAAGCATGGTTGTCCCTCCTTGAGAATTTGAATTATGTACTACATATAAAACAATAAAATGTTGTGCGCACTTCAATCGATACAAACAGTATATCCGAGAAAAACGCTGCTGTCAATATAAAAAATGTAGTGATTATTACAAAAAGGTGTTGTATGGCATGCAAAGAAATAGACAAAGCTATCAGTATGATGCTATACTGGAACCAGCAGAACGGCATTTGCAGAGGAGGGGGACAGGATGACAATTTTGGCAGAGCGGCTTAAGGAGTCAAAGCTTACAAACCAGCAGCACAGGATAGCGGATTATTTTCTGAAAAATGAGGAACGGATCGGAAATATGTCTTCCATGGACGTGGCCAGGGAGATTGGTGTAAGCGATGCGTCAATCATCCGTTTTTCCAGAGCCATAGGATATAAAGGATTTACAGATTTGAAAAATGATATCTATAATTCCCTGGCAGGAGAAGCAAGCGCGGCAGTGCGCAACATGCAGTTATCTGACAGGTTTGACGTGCTGTCCGGGAAGTTTAATGACCAGAATATACCAGATACATTTGTGGAATTAATGAATTATAATATTACTAAGACATTTCGCCAGAATCCGGTGGAAAGCTATGATGAGCTTACAGATATGATACTGAGGTCCAAACGCAAGTACATAATCGGCCTGCGCGGGTGCATGGGAGTGGCAGGCCACTTTGCGCGTTTGCTGGGATTTGCTGTGAATCAGGTCGTCACACTGCCCCACAACGAAACAGAAGCAATGGGAATCCTGCAGGATATCGGACCGGAGGATATCTTTATCCTGTTTTCCTTTGCCAGGTATTATAAAATTGACATGTTTCTAATCAATGTGGCCAAATCCCATAAGGCCAGGATATGCATTGTGACAGACAGTCCGCTGGCACCCATGATTCCCTATTCTGATATATCCTTTATTGCAGAGACATCCCACATGAGCTTTTTTAATTCCGCCATTGGCGTAGAGATGATTGGTGAGTATATCGTGACATTGGTATGCCGTAAAAACAGTGAGGAATACCGGAAAAGGGCCAAGGAGAGAGATGCGCTTACCACAGAATTCCGCATGCCGTGATAGTTGGCGGGCATGGGATGTTGGATGTGTTTGGAAACACATTTTCCCGATGCGGCAGAACGCAGTTTGGAGACACGCTTTAGCGATAGGAGGCCCCGCATTAATTGACGAATTGATGTGGGGCGGTTTTTTTTGAATTCATGTGTAGTGTTCACTTCATAGGGAGGGGGATTGTGAAAAAAATACCACAATATTTAGCTTGACAGCGGCAAACATAGTGGATATACTAAATGTACAAAATGAAATACATACTACAATTGTTTGCACAAAATGTTGCAAACAATTCAAAGAGTAAAAAGGGGTAACAGAACATGATTGGGGCAAATGAAAGGAGAAGAAGTATGAGGTTAAGTAAACGGATGAGAAGAAGAAATGTGATTGCGGCGGCCACGGCAATGGCAGTATCATTTTCCTTATGCGCATGCGGAGGTTCACAGACCAGCGCCGGCGCAGGCACTGAAACCCAGAAAACCGAGAAAACCGAGACAACCGAGACAAAGGCCGAAACAGCTGAAAAGCTGGTTATCCAGGTAGGACATACGGAGGCTGATTCTGAGGATAGCATACATCACAAGATGTGTACATTGTTCAAACAATATGTGGCAGAACTTTCTGACGGCAGCATTGATATTGAGATCATTCCCAGCGCTTCCCTGGGAGGAGAACGCGATATGGTAGAGGGAATGCAGCTTGGAACCATTGAGATGGCCTCAACTGCCAACATGGTAATTAGCAACTTCGACCCGGCTTTTTCCATTTTAGACCTTCCTTACGTGTACAATGATTATGAAAGTGCCTATACCGTGCTGGAATCGGATGAATTGCAGCAGCTTATGGATAAATTTGCGGAGGAGTCCAGCGTAAGGATACTGGCCTACGGTCAGGGAGGATTCAGGGATGTAATCAGCAATAAGGCAGTCACAAGCCTGGACGATTTTAACGGAATGAAAATCAGGGTACCTGAGAGTGATATTTATCTCAGCACATTTAAGGCCATGAATGCAAATCCCACGCCCCTTGCGTTCAATGATGTGTTCACGTCGCTGCAGCAGGGAACCATTGACGGATTCGAGATAGTTCCGGCTGTGGTACTGGCCAACGGGTATTACGAGGTCTGCAGCCATGTTTCCCTGACACGGCATCTGTACAGCCCTAATCCTTTGATGATTTCCAAATCCCTGTGGAGCAGCCTGACGGAAGACCAGCAGAGGATAATGCAGGAAGCGGCCGATAAAGCTGCGGCAGAGCAGAGAAAATGGGAGGAAGACCAGGAGCAGAATGTATTTGACCAGCTAAAGGAAAAAGGAATGACCATTGACGAGGATGTGGACGTGGAAGCAATGAAGAAGGCCTGCGCGAATGCCGGTATATATGATACATACAGGGAAACCATAGGTGCGGATTTCTATGACAGGGTCATGAACCTCATGCAAAAGTAGGTGGCATATAATATCGCGGGACAGAAGGGGGAGGGATTATGCTGAGGGCATATAGAACGATCTGCACATGGATATACCGTATCATGATTGCTGTCTGTATCATGCTGGTGATTATAATGATAGTAGCCAGCGGCCTGCAGGTATTCAGCCGTTACGTGCTGAACAGCACATTTTCCTGGACAGATGAATGTGCGAGATACTGTTTCCTTTGGTTTAATCTGATTGGATCAGGATGCCTTGTAAAATCAAGGGGACATGCCATTGTTGATCTTTTTTCGGGAAGACTGAAAGGAAATGCGAAACGGGTATATAATTTGGCGATTCATTTGCTCATTTTTTATATGGGAATCATACTCGCCAAATATGGAGTGGCTCTGTGCAAGGTCACCATGCGTCAGACATCCACAGCTTTAAAGCTGCCAATCGGTCTTGTATATGGCGCGCTGCCCATATTGGGAATTTTGATATTGATATACGAAGTTGAAGCCATTTGGTGCATATTTGCCGGATATTCGGATGGAAAGGGGGAGATATAAATGGGAGCGCTGCTGTTTGTCCTTTTGCTGGTATTGATATTTTTCGGACTGCCCATTGGCTTTTGTATCTTGCTGTCCAGTACGGTATTCCTTCAGGTTACCTCCCTTAAGCCCCTGCTGGTAGTAGCCCAGAAACTGGCATTGGGACTGGATTCCTCGTCCCTGCTGGCAATTCCCCTGTTCACTCTTATGGGTTATATTATGGAGAGCTGCGGCCTTTCAAAACGCTTGATTGACTGGGTATATTCCCTGTTTGGGGGATTCAAAGGGGCCATGGGGCTTGTGACCATTATCTGCTGCACTATTTTTGCCGCTCTGTCAGGATCCGGGCCGGCTACCGTGGCGGCGATTGGTTCCATTCTGATTCCGGCTATGATTGAAAATGGGTATCCGCCTAAGACAGCAGCAGGGCTGACCGCCATGGCAGGAGCCCTTGGCCCCATCATTCCGCCCAGCATTGTGATGATTGTCTACGGAACCACCATGGGGGTATCCATAACAAAGATGTTTATGGGCGGCGTTGTGCCAGGAATTTTGATAGCGGCATGCCTTGCCGTTGCAAATATCATAAAAACAAGAAAGCTTCCGCTGAAGGTTAATCGGGAAAAGCATTCCATGAAGGAACAGCTTTTAGTTACCTGGAAGGCGCTTCCCACATTACTGCTTCCGGTTATCATACTTGGCGGAATATATGGAGGCATCTTCACACCCACTGAATCCGCCACGGTAGGAGTTGTATACAGTTTTGTACTGGCCCTTGTTTATCACAAGGTTACTGTTAAATCGTTCCTGGATTCCGTTAAGAAGACAATAGAGACCTCCGCCATGATATGCTTTTTGATTGCCGGCGCATCTGTATTTTGCTGGATACTCTCCACCACACAGATACCTACAAAAATAGCGAATTTTGTAGTCCCCATGCTGGGAGGCAGTCAGGCATTGTATTGGATACTTCTTCTCATCGTCCTCCTGTTTATTGGATGTCTGATGGAAAGTCTGGCCGGTGTGGTAATGCTGGCGCCGGTTCTTGCGCCCATTGGACTGGCTATGGGAATCAACGAAATTCACCTGGGAGTGGTGTTTTGTATCAGTCTGATTGTGGGTTTTGTGACCCCGCCATTTGGCGCAAACCTGTTCACTGTGGTGGGTATCACCAAGCAGCCGTTTGGCGAGGTGGTGGTCGGGGTTCTTCCGTTCCTGGCCGCATCCTTTATAGCGCTCATACTCTGCATCGTATTTCCGCCTATTGTCACGTTTCTGCCGTCGTTGCTATCTGCTTAGGGAAGGGGAGTTGGAATGGTTGATTTGCTGAGACATGCCTATGACCTGCATATTCATTGCGGACCGGATATTATACCACGTTCCGTCACAGCGCTTGAAATGGCGGAGCGTGCGGTAAAAAGAGGAATGAAGGGATTTGCTATTAAGTCCCACTATGCACCCACTTGTCTTCAGGCTGCCTCGGTCCGGGCCTGTTATCCGGAGTGCAACGCGGTGGGGACCATTACTTTAAATGCGTCTGTTGGCGGGCTGAATCCTTTGGCTGTGGAAACGGCAGCCAGAATGGGAGGCAAAATTGTATGGTGCCCTACCTTTGACTCTGCTTCCCAACAGGATTATTATCTGAAGCATCTGCCTCAGTATATAGACATGCAAAAGAAGATGCTGGATGCCGGCCGGAATGTGCCCTCATACTGCCTTATAGATGAATCAGGCAAATTGTGCCGTGAGATGCAGGAAGTGCTGGATGTGGTCCAGTCCCACGATTTAGTACTGGCTACAGGCCACATAACGCATAAGGAAACCTTTGCCCTTGCCCGGGAAGCGTTTAAAAGAGGGTTTGGAAAACTGCTTATAACACATGCGGACTGGGAATTTACTCATTACACGGTAGAGGAACAGCAGGAACTTGTGGAATTGGGGGCCTGGATTGAACATTCGTATACTTCTCCGGCGGAGGGAAGTGTTGCCTGGGAAAAGGTGGCCGGGGAGATTCGGACCATAGGCGCAGGCCGGTGTATCATTACCACGGATTTAGGAAAGGCCAATGGCATATATCCGGACGACGGACTTTGGGATTACACACAGCGTCTGATGCAGATGAGATTTACCGTGGAAGAAATCTCAGCCATGGTTTGTGAAAATCCCGGATTTTTAGTAGAATAAAGGAACAAGTAAAAGGCTGCCCGGCTCACAATATATCCGGGACAGCCTTTTTTCACCCCTACGGTTCAAAATACCCCTTCACCGCCTCGGCGATTCCCTCAGCCAATGCCCCATGGTTCTTTGCGTCCATGTGAAGCTGGTCCAGGCTGCTGGGGCCTGCCAGGGACGCGGCGTCCAGGAAAAGACAGCCCTCAGCCTTGGCCAGTTCCTGATAGAGCGGGGCAAGGGCCATTGACTTGCCGGGAGCGGTTTCATCAAAACTGGCATATGGGCAGTGCTCCATGTCCTTTCCTATATGGATAGGGGATATCACCAGAATCTGGGGCTTCTTATAGCCTTCCCCGTAATCAAATCTCTGTACCGTGCGGCACAAATTTTCCATTCCCTTTGTTATCACCCTGGGCGAGGCATGAAAATGGGCCTTACAGTCATTTGTGCCCAGAAACAGAATGACCAGGTCCAGGGGTTTATGGCTCTGGAGCGCCATGGGAAGCGCCTGGATACCGCACCGTCCGGGCTCCAGCGGGTCATCCCAGACCGTGGTGCGTCCGCCCATGCCTTCCTCGATCACATAATATTCAGGTCCCAGAAGAACCTGAAGCCGTCCGGGCCAGCGTGTATTCCAGGAATGGCGTCCTCCTTTGGGATTGGTCCCGAATGTGTTGGAGTCGCCGAAGCAGAGTATATTTATCATAGACAGAACCTCCTTATTGCATGGTTGAATTGTTCCAATCAGTAACCACACTTTTCTCCTATGATATCACAAGTAATGGAAAAATAAATTACTTTATGATAAAATAAACGAAACTGTAACAGGAGGAAATATCTATATGGATAAGATTTCCAGGGAATTTATGGGCAGGACGGTACGGGCTGTTGTGTTCATTATTCTTATCATTGCATTCTACACTGCCATATCCAGCGCAGGCATATATCTGGCATCCAGATTTGGGCTGACCCAGTCCAGGGAGCAGGTGCCGCTGACTGAGCTTTCCCTGGGAACGGAGGGGAAAGTGGAGCTTCCGGGACGGGGAAAAATGGTGAAGGGAAACGGATGGACACTGAGAAATTCCAGAGACAGCTATACGCTGACGTTGGATAACGCGGTTATAGAAAACGCAGCTATGGAAAATACAGAATCCTCCCGGTCAGGGATTGATATAACAGGGGACATGGCTATTGAATTAAAGGAAGGCAGCGGCAGCTGGATCCGGTCGGAGGGCGCAGGCATACGCATACATTCAGGCACCCTGGTCATCCGGGGAAAGGGAAGCCTGGACATTGAAGCAGGGACAGCAGGCATCCTGGGGAACAGAACGGAAAACAGCCAGGCCGCCCTGCGCCTGGAGGGTGGACAGCTGGATATAAAGGGAGCATATGCGGGGATATCGTGTCCGGAGGTGGATATTGCCGGAGGAACCGGTGTGGTTTTGGCCTCAGGCCAATCCGGAATCGGACTTTATTCATGCAGGCTCAAAGTGGAAGAATCAGAGGGAGAGATAACAGCAAAGGGCAGCGGCGCGGCGGTGCTGGCAGGCGGCAGCGGGGAGATGAAGCCATCCATAAAGGTGGATGAAAAAGCAGCGGCAGGACCGGGCAATGTCCGAATGGTGGAGGTTGACGGGGCCCGGCTGGAACGCGCGTCAGGCCATGAGGAGGAACTTGGCGGATGGATGGAAGGTGCACATTCTGCCC
The DNA here is from genome assembly GCA_021201905.1 of Clostridia bacterium. GTDB lineage: Bacteria > Bacillota > Clostridia > Lachnospirales > Lachnospiraceae > Enterocloster. Next base: position 1,005 of record JAJQEA010000018.1, on the reverse strand, counting down.
TTCTTACATATTCATCAGAGGATATGGTTACTTATAATGAAGATACATTCTGTTTTGACGGTTCAGCCAAAACGCTCCGGTTTGCCGCCAAATAAGAAAATAGAACAGATGGAGGAATGAAGATGAATCTTACCGTATTATGCTACAAGAAATGCTCTACCTGCCAGAAGGCTTTAAAGTGGCTGGATGCCAATGGGATTTCCTATGTGGAGAGACCCATCAGGGAGGAAAATCCCACCCTGGAGGAATTAAGGGAATGGTACGGGAGCAGCGGGCTTCCTCTGAAGCGTTTCTTTAATACCAGCGGAAATATCTACAAGGAAATGTCTCTGAAGGATAAACTGCCGTCCATGAGTGAGGATGAGCAGCTGGCCCTTCTGGCCACGGACGGGATGCTGGTGAAAAGACCTCTGGTGGTGGGCGACGGCTTTGTGCTCACCGGATTTAAGGAGGCGGAGTGGAAGGGAAAGCTGCTGTAGATTTTAACGCAGTCCCATAATCAGACAAACATGAAATGCCGGAAGACGCACCATATTAAAAGTGCATTCTTCCGGCATTTTTCCATAATATTTTTTAGTTCCATAATATTTATGGTTCCATAGTATCTACTAATCCATGATATTTACTGCTCCATGTTATGTAAGGAACACGCGGCAGGAAACACCCATTTTATGCCTGGTCTGCCGCCACCAAATCATCCAGGGTTCCAAAATGATACCCCATTTCCTCCCACTTGGTCAGGAGTTCATCCAGAATCTGCCCGTTTGTCTTGGAGGTGCTGTGAAGCAGGACAATGGCGCCGGGATGAATGCGGGTCAGCAGCTTTTTGAAGGCCTCATCCTTGGTGGGCTGCTTATCCTCGTACCAGTCCACATAGGCCAGGCTCCAGAAAAAAGTCTTATAGCCCATGTCATTGGCCATTTTCAGGTTGCTTTCACTGTATTTGCCCTGGGGGGGGGGGGGCGGGTAATTTTTTTTTTTTGGTGTTGGGGTTGTGTGGGGTGA
>JAJQEA010000319.1 GCA_021201905.1 Clostridia bacterium | reverse complement strand
CAGGACTTCCCGGAATCAGATATCCTGTAGCTATCATATTTAATGCTGATGAAAAACCCGAATTAGTAATTCCTGCGCAGAAGGCTACGACACATGCATTTAACGGGGAATGGCCCACAGCAGCAAAAAACGGGGATAAGACAGCTGCATCTTCAAATACACAGAATAGTTATAATGATAACATAAACGGTTTCTCCGTTTATTATTATGATGATGTTGCAAAGGCATCAAATTCCTTCAATCGGTCAGGAAGAGGTGGAATAGGACTTTCTTACAAAAAGGATATCTTTGAAAAAAATGCCATAGCAGTGCTGATATTCGGAGCTGCCGGAATCTTATTGATTATAGGAATAAAAAAAGAAATAAGAAGGGCAGAAACTCAAGCAGGCCATTGATTGACGGAAGATAGGGGGGCATGATATGATAGTATCAGTTACAAGGTTCGGCGGAGAATAAAATAAAAACAAATTGAAAAGGAGAAATGACATGGCATTCTATTTTGAGGAACCTTCCCGCACGTTCAGCGAGTATCTTCTGATTCCAGGCTATTCATCCACCCAGTGCATCCCTTCCCAGGTGAGCCTGAAGACGCCCCTGGTAAAATATAAGAAAGGAACGGAACCGGACATAACCATCAATATCCCTATGGCTTCTGCCATCATGCAGTCTGTATCGGATGACAGGATGGCCATTGCCCTTGCACAGGAAGGCGGAATTTCCTTTATATACGGGTCCCAGGCCATTGAGAAGCAGGCCGAGATGATTCATAAGGTGAAGCGGTACCGGGCCGGTTTTGTGGTGAGCGATTCCAATGTATCGCCGGATATGACGCTGGCGGATGTGCTGGCCATCACGGAGGAGACAGGCCATTCCACCATTGCGGTGACTGCGGACGGAAAGCCCAACGGAAAGCTGTTAGGCATTGTTACCAATAAGGATTACCGTGTCAGCAGGATGGGACCTGATACCAAGGTAAAGGACTTTATGACAACGCTGGAGGATTTAGTTTATGCCGACGAGTCCACCACCCTGAAGGAAGCCAATGACATTATCTGGGAGCACAAGATTAACTGCCTTCCTCTGGTGAACAAGAACCAGGAGCTGGTATACCTTGTTTTCCGAAAGGACTATGACACACATAAGAAGAATGAAAACGAACTCATTGACAGCTCCAAGCGGTATATGGTGGGAGCCGGTATCAATACAAGGGATTATGCGGAGCGTGTGCCTGCCCTGCTGGATGCGGGAGCGGACGTGCTGTGTATTGACAGCTCGGAAGGCTTTTCTGAGTGGCAGAAGATTACCATTGACTATATCAGGAAGAATTACGGGGATTCAGTGAAGGTAGGGGCCGGCAATGTGGTGGATGGAGACGGATTCCGGTTCCTGGCAGAGGCGGGAGCTGATTTTGTCAAGGTGGGAATTGGCGGCGGCGCTATCTGTATTACCCGTGAACAGAAGGGAATCGGAAGAGGACAGGCCACAGCCCTGATTGAGGTGGCAAAGGCCAGGGACGAGTATTATAAAGAGACAGGCGTATACGTGCCCATCTGTTCAGACGGCGGCATTGTACACGATTACCATATCACGCTGGCGCTGGCCATGGGCGCTGATTTCATCATGCTGGGACGGTATTTTGCCAGATTTGACGAAAGCCCTACCAAGAGGGTGAATGTCAACGGAAGCTACATGAAGGAATACTGGGGCGAAGGCAGTGCCAGAGCCAGGAACTGGCAGCGGTATGATATGGGCGGGGACAAGAAGCTGTCCTTCGAGGAGGGCGTGGACTCCTTTGTTCCATACGCCGGAAGCCTTAAGGACAATGTGAACCTTACTCTGAGCAAGGTGCGCTCCACCATGTGCAACTGCGGAGCACTTACCATTCCGGAGCTCCAGGAAAAGGCAAAAATCACCCTGGTATCATCCACCAGTATAGTGGAAGGTGGGGCACATGATGTTATGCTGAGGGATAAGAGATAGAGGATAGGAGCTAAAAGATAAGAGCTAAAAGCTAAAAGATAAGAGCCGCACACATCAGGCGGCTGATAAGAGTAAGACAGGTGCCGGGCATGATACCCGGCACCTGTCTTGCGTACGGACGCAGGATTACCTGCGCAAAATTTTTGATCCTGCCAGTAAAATGATGACGTTGAGAGGCAGTCCAAGGAATACGCCCTCGGTCGGGAAGGATGGGATTAAATCCATGATGGCGGTGAGGACAAAAGTAATGACGATTGCGTAGGGAAGCACCCGGTTGTCCACAGGATTTTTCTTCTTATCGTAAATGACGGCAAACACAATACACGGAAATACAGAGGATCCGTATGCGCCTGCGAAAAGAAGCATTACCGTATAGACACTCTGGAAATACACTCCCATAATGATTGCCAGGATGCCCATGCAGACAACGAAGATACGGGTGACGCGCAGGGCAGTCTGATCCGAGCTCTTTGGAGAAATCAGAGACCAGATATCCGTGGTGAAAATAGAGGAGGTGGTCATGAGCATGGTGTCCGCGGTGGTCAGCAGGATGCTGAGGAAGGCGGCAATACCAAATCCTTTCAGGATAGGCGGGAAATATGTATTCATAATATAGGGAACAAAAGCGCTTCCCTGTGTGTCCGGTGATAAAATACAGAGTGTCAGGGCTGAGAGGTAAAGCGGAATACACATGAGTACGGATAATCCGTTGGATATGAGCGAACCGCGGACAGCGGTTTTCTCGTCTTTGGCGGCAAAGACTCTCTGGGCGTATGCCGGCTCTGAGGCGAAGGACAGTACAATGGAGAGAAACATGCCCCACAGATAAGGGGCCGGAAGGCCGGCGGTCATGCTTGTACGGACAGGGCCATTGAACATAAAGGTATTTGCCATCCCTCCTGCTTCCCGGAAGGCAATGATGGGAACCACGATGATGCAGAGAATCGTAATGAATATCTGTTGTACGGCTCCGGTCCAGGCAACGCTTACCAGACCTCCGAATACCGTAAGAAGAATGATGATGATACCGCCGTAAAGGATTCCCTGGGAGAAGGTACACAGCCCGAGCATGCTGGCAACCGTGCCGCATGCCACAAACTGGCCGGCAACCTGGCCAATCAGGTAAATCATGCTGATTCCCGATGCGGCAATACGGGTTTTCTCACCGTAGCTTTTGGATATGAACTGGGGATAGGTCAAAGCGCCGGAGCGCCGGAGTCTCCTGCCCATTAACCCCAAGACAAGGAGGCCCACATTGCCGCCCAGACAAATGGTAAATCCGGCAAGCCCCGAATTATGGACCACCTCAAGTCCGCCGGAACCGGTATAGGCGCCGAAGAAGGATGACAGCGTGGCGCCGACTATGACGAAAAGCCCCAGCCTCTGGCCGGCGGATGAAAAATCCTTGGCATCCTTGATGAAATGGGAACAGTAAACGCCGATTCCGATTATCACCAGAAGATAAATAATAACAACCCAGCTGTCGGCTACGCCGAGAGCGGAATATAGTTGTGACATAGGTTCACCTCCATAAATAATGTCTCATTACACCCGGTGCAAAAATCCCCCGTGTTTTACAATGGAATCCTGCAGCTTTGAGATATTGATTTCCTGCAGGGTCTGTTTATGCTTAAAGGCCTGGGCCGCCGCGCGGCCTGCGGCCTCTCCGGTCAGAGCGGCCTGGGGAATGCAGCGTGTAAGCTCCCATGCGTCCCCTGTTGAACCTATAATGCGCCCGGAGGATATAACATTTTCTATGTCAGGATCAATCAGGGAACGGTACGGGATTTCAAGAACCGGCCCCACGCCCCGCCAATCCGCGGTCACGCCGATGGAATCATCAAAACGTTTGTGGTAATCCTCTTCTGTGAGCGTATACATGGCGTCGATTCTCCGGGTTCTTCTGAAGTTAGGCATGCCGCATATGGAAATCTGTGTATAATCAGGCCCCATATGCTCTTTCAGGTACTCAAAGGCCAGCTTGCGGGAGTCCTTGATAAATTCATTGATGCTTTCCACATTGGTTCCATAATATTCATGGCTTTCGCCTTTGTGGGTGATGGGATTGTACCCCAGCATGAGCCAGTCAGGGAAGGCGCGGAACATGTTATTGTGTTCTATGCCGGCTTTCATACGCTCAAAGTCAATGTCATAAGCCATGTAGCTCAGATGATTGGGAAAGTCGGAGCATTTGGCGCCGGCCCGGTATAATACGTCCGCATCTCCGGAGGCATCTACCACCATGCCCGCCCCATAGGCATAACGGCCGGACTTGCTTTCCACAATCAATCCCTTTACCCGTTTGCCGTCCATGATGGGTTTACAGAAAATGGTGTCAAACATGACATCGACGCCAGCCTGTTCCATCATTTCATCCAGTGCAAACACAAAGGCGGGCATGTTGAAAAATGTCTGACAGCGGAGAATTGTCTCATAGGGATTGAAATGTTCCCACATCTCCGGGTCATCGGCCTTGTCGTCAACAATGTTCAGCTTGTCTTTCCAAATTCTGGGAAGATTATCGTATCCATATTGAATGGAGCGTTTCATCATCTCTTCCGAGATGCCGCCGATAATCTGATTGCCGAAGCCATCATCCAGAGGCTCATAGCAGACCACATGTCCAAGGGTTGCCAGGCCGCCCAGCGCCACTGATTTTTCAATCAAAAGCGTGCGGAGTCCTTCGCGTGCGGACGCTGCGGCTGCGGCCACGCCGGCCATGCCGCCGCCTACAACCACCACATCGTAACTGGTTTTATATTCAATTTGATTGATTTCCTCATAATACATTTAATCTACCTCCGGCAATGATCCATTTTCTTTTTTTGTGACAGTGATAATTCCCTGGTCTGCATTTACATCCACCCAGTCGCCTGTTTCGATTACGGTCAGCGGGTCGATTTCAGCGTCTGTGACAGACGGGGTGCGCGATGTGACGGCGCCGAGAGCGGAGCGGTTATCTATGGTGCGGATAATCATAGCCGCCGGACTGGATCCGAAATGAGCCATATTCTGGAAAACCTTGGCCCATCCGCAGGACCCTTTTGCATATGGGAAAACCAGGACCTTATCCTTGACGCTTTTTCTCTGAAGTTCGTGACCGCGCTCCGTGACAGTACCGCTGCACTCCTCAACCGATCCCCAGCCGCCCACACCTTCATGGAAGACCAGTGCTTCTCCGGATTTATGGCCTTTGTATACACAACGGCATTTAATGATAATCTGTTCCATATTTATACCTCCTGCCATATGCCGGTTACGGCTGCTTCGATGCAGCTTCTGGTGCTGCCGGCATGAATCTTATAATCTCTGGTTCCGGGCACATAGTGGGCCATCTTGGCGGAATCGGTAGCCAGGACCCGGATATCCTTTGGCCATGTGGCAACCATGGGCGGGCAACAGGCCGTAAGCAGTCCTCCTGCTTCCTCTATTATCTGTGCATCGCCGTTGATCCGGGCCTGGGCCTGTGTCGCGGGAGCCGTCATGATAACCAGTCTTGCCTTGCATTTTCTTCCGTTCAGGAATCTGGCGGCGTCAGCAATCTGGAATGCGCTGTAATGGGGGCAGCCCAGGAGTACAAAATCCACTTCCTTTTCCCGTGCCCAGTCCAGTTCTTCTATGATTTCCTGTTCTTCCGCGGCGCCGTAATCCAATATGGCCTGTGATTCGTTTCCGCCGAAGGCCGCCTCATAGTTTGGCGCTTCCGGTGTATGTCCGATTACATGGAAAAGGTCAACCTGTCCGGCTGTTGTCATTGCCGCGCCAAACCCCTTGTAGGAATCAAACGTAATGCTTGGTATATCAATGTCGATGACCGGAACGCCCACTTTCACATGCTTGCCAATCCAGTAACCCATTAAGTCCCATTCAAAGAGGGAGGATGGTATCTTGTGGACTTTCACCAGGTGGGTTCCCCTGCGGTTTTCGTCCAGGTGAAGGCCGCAGTTGGGAATTTTTCCGACAATTGCTGCCCCGGTCATGGCCACATCGCCCTCACAGTTGGTTCTGGCGCCCAAAACTGAATTTTCAAAAATAACCTGGGATGATTCGGCTGAGACCACATGTGCTCCCTTTTGGGGAACATAACCCAGAATATACGGCGCGCAGGTATTTGTATGATTGGCGTGGTGACTGCGGTAAAACTGGTCCAGTTCGTCAACGCAGCCATAGAGCTCCTGGTCCTGGATGCCGCAGTATTGAAGCCATTCTTTTGTTACGCCGGCGTTATTGGTAACAGTGCGGCGGGCCTTTAATTCACGGAATTTTACTTTCTCATCCGTGGCGAGATAATCATAGGAACACATGTCCTCATATGTCTCGAAATGCTGGCCACCATGGATTGTTTCGGGCAGACGGCTGTACAGGCCGATGGATACGTCGTCAACATCCAAAAGATTTTCCGCGCCCAGGGCATTGGCATAATCAACCATATTCTGAAGTGCAATCTGCCTTGCACGTCCTTCCTCTCCGGCCAGTATTGCTTTTTCCTGTTCCGTCAGTTTCATTACATCTACCTCCATTGTGAATTGTTGTTACCCGTCGACTAATAACAATTTGATTGTAATTCATTTTTATAACACTGTAAAATTGAAATATTAGAATCCATCTTTTTGTTTTTTAGAAGGGTTGACCAGTAATTGAGTTTGTAATATAATTTTTTTATATATTTTCACGAAAGGACCCATGATATGGATACACAATGGCTTGTTGCATTCAACACAATCCTGGAGACGGGAAGCATCACCAAGGCGGCGGAAAAGCTTGGCTATGCCCCGTCTACCATTACATTCCAGATTCGCCAGCTGGAACAGGAATTAAACTTGAAATTGTTTGATAAGATAGGCAGGAACATATACTTATCCGACGCGGGCAGACAGATTCTCCCCATGGTGAATCAGATTGCCGACTCCCTGAAACAGCTAAAAGAAAACTGCAATCCGGAAGGGGAGCTTTCCGGACACCTGACCGTGGCCATTGTGGAGACTATACTTGCCAACAAAATGCAGGAGGTTCTGCGGCTCTTTGTGGAGCAGGCCCCAAAGGTTATTCTGAGTATCAGCAGCATGACCTGCACGGAGGTCAGGGAATCCTTAAAAAAACGGCACCATTGATTTGGGCATTTTATATATGGTGGACAAGGGAAATGACCCGATGCTGGTGGAAACCCCGTTGGTAAAGGTAAATATGGCACTGGTGGGCTCTGGACGGAAGCCAGTGGACTGGGATATGGAAAAGCAGCTTCCCACAGGAACCCACACATTGTTTCTTACGGATTCCCGCTGCGCTTTTCACGGAATGTATAAGCGTTACCTGGAAGCCCATGGCCTTCCGCTGAATTACACAATCTCCATCGGGAGCAATGAAGTGATGCTTCAGGAGATAGAGCATGGAATGGGGATTTCCTATGTCCCTGAATTCATAGCCAGCGACCGGATAAAAGACGGACGTCTGCGTGTATTACCCATGGAGGATATGGGTGAATCAGCGTATATCGCTTATGGTTTACATAAAAACAAATGGGTTAGTCCGGCTGTCAAGCTGTTTATAGAGCTCTTAAAACAGCATATACCTGACAGTGGGAGCTATGCCGCAGGTGATGTTTCTTGATAGCAGGGGGCGTATGTCAGACGCGGCAGCCGTATAGCACAAGTGAGTTAGCTATAGCTAATTAATACGGCGGGGAGTGTTTGGAAATATAGAATGATTTCACAGAAAGGAAAGGGGATTTTACAGATATGGATATCAAGATACGGCAGTATTCAGAGGCGGACACAGAGGCGGCAGTCAGGATATGGAACCATATTGTGGAGGAGGGAGTGGCATTTCCGCAGATGGAGCTTCTCACGGCAGAGACCGGGAAACAGTTTTTTTCAGAGCAGTCTTTCACTGGGATTGCCTATGACGGCGCCGGGGGAGATATCGTGGGACTGTATATTCTCCATCCCAATAATGTGGGGCGCTGCGGCCATATCTGCAATGCCAGCTACGCGGTTAAATCTGAGCTGCGAGGACACCATATTGGCGAGGCATTGGTAAAGCATTGCATGGAACAGGGGAAAAAGCTGGGATTCAGGATACTTCAGTTCAACGCCGTGGTGAAAAGCAATGCATCAGCGCTCCACCTGTATGAAAAGCTTGGCTTTACGCAGTTGGGCGTGATACCGGGAGGTTTCCTCATGAAGGACGGAAGCTACGAGGACATCATTCCCCATTATCATGTTCTTTAAAAATGTTCTTGCTTTTCATTTTTAATCATTATATGCTTTCTTCATACACCGGTGTAACGATTAACGTGAAGGAGCTAATATGATGCAAAATGAAAATTGGCCTGTCTCCGGGTGGCGGACGGCAGAGCCCGAAGAACAGGGAGTGGACCGGGAATTACCCAGGAGACTGCGTTCTGTCATCACATCGGACTACGCAAATACCAATGGAATCGTGGTGGTCAGAAATGGCTGTATTGTCTGCGAGGAGTACTTTCATGGCTTCGGACCGGATGACCCGGTCCATGTGGCATCGGTGACAAAGAGCGTGCTGTCCGCATTGACGGGCATTGCGGTGGACAAGGGGTATATACCGTCTGTCAGCCAGAGGATAATGGAGTATTTCCCGGACTATGCTTCGGAAACACATGACAGGAACTGCAGGAATGTGACCATTGAGCGTCTGCTGACCATGACGGTGCCCTATGCATTTGAGGAATGGAAGGAACCTTTGGAGCAGCTGTGTACCTCTCCTGACTGGGTGGGATTCACATTGGATATGATGAGGGATGCCGGGGAAACGGATAAGCCCGGCAGGCATTTCCAATATTGTACCGCGGGAGCCCATCTGTTGTCCGCGGTTTTACAGCGGGCGGTGGGGATGAGCGCCCGGGAGTTTGCCAACCGCTGTCTGTTCGGGCCTGTTGGCATGGCGGTGATTCCGGATTATCCCATGGAAACCTACACCTATGACAGTCTGTTCGGGGAAGGGGTTAGGGGATGGGTGCACGATCCTGACGGCATCACCGCAGGCGGGTGGGGTCTGACCATGACGCCCAGGGATATGGCGCGGTTTGGGCTGCTGTATCTGAACATGGGTAGGTGGAATGGGGCGAGTATCATCCCGGAGTCATGGGTCCGCCAGTCTGTGAAGATGACCTCCAGCCGCTATGGCTATATGTGATGGCGGTTTGATAAAAAGGGCGTGGCTGTCCATGCTGCCATGGGAGACGGGGGAAACATGATTTGCTGGGTTCCCGACAGGAATCTGGTGGTGGCCATGGCGTCCGGTTTTGCGCCGGACGCGAAGAACAGGTGGCTGCTGGTCCGGGATTATATACTGCCGGCTGTTGAGGATATCAGAGTGGGAGATGGGGCATATGAAAATCAGGGAAGAATATACCTGCCCCCTGGAGCTGGTCCAGGATATGATGAAGGGTAAGTGGAAGTGCATCATTATCTGGCGTCTCCGCCTGGGGCCTACCCCGCCGTCCGGTTTAAGACGGGATATCAAGGGGATAACGGAAAAAATGCTGCTGCAGCATTTGAAGGAACTGATGGAGTTTGGGATGGTGGATAAGACGGTGTATGATACATTTCCCCTGAAAACAGAGTATTTTCTGACGGAGAAGGGGAAAGAGGTCCTGAAGGCATTGGAAATCTACCAGAAAATAGGCATTGATTACATGATTGAGGCCGGACAGGAACAATTGCTGCGGGACAGGAATATTATCTGAACGGTCCTGCCAATACACACCAAAAAGTAAGTATATACTGTGAGAAAAGTGGGTAATTGCCATATTGTCAAAAGCTTTCTATACTAATCTCATAAAGAGAAACCTGTCAAACTGATTTTTGAAAGATAACAGGAGGTAGCAGAATGAAAGTGACAAGCAGCGGCATAGTCGGCGGAGTGATTGAGGATCGTTTCGGATGCAGGGGAGAGGTCAATGAAAAGGGGATTCCATCCCGTTCTCTTCCGCTGAAATTCGAGGACGCGCCGGAGGGGACTGTTTCTTACGCTCTTATGATAGAGGATAAGGACGCCTTTCCGGTCAGCGGAGGTTTTGCCTGGATACACTGGATGGCGGCCAATATCACCTCCAATGAGCTTTTGGAGGACGCCAGCAGGAATAACCCTGATTTTGTACAGGGAGTCAACAGCTGGATTAGCATTCAGGGAGGAAGCCATCCCGGGGAAGTGTGCAGCCGGTACGGCGGGATGGCGCCGCCAGAGGGACACGGCACCCATGTGTATGAGATAAAGGTGTATGCCCTGGATACCATGCTGGATTTAAAGGATGGATTCCATCTGAATCAGATGTACCATGGGATGGAAGGGCATATCCTGGATGAAGCCGTACTGAAGGGCAGGTATACCAATTAAGCTCTAGGAGCGTGAGTCGGGAGGTGCAGCCATTGCCGGAAAAAGAAATACAGATGCCTTGTTCGGAAATATGCCTGATTGCCCCGTCAGATGTGCTTGGCCGCAAGGCCAGGGAAATCATCTGTGAGATGGGGGAGGAGATTGAAGTGTATGTCTCCATGCTGGATGACGCGGAGGCAATGGCTGCCAGCCTGATTGACCGGGGGGCAAAGGTCTTTATCAGCCGCAAGGGTACGAAAATCCTCATAGAAGAAAAGCTGAACGCAGCGGTGGTGGGAATCCCCAGTATGCTGTCAGATTATATGGATGCAATGAAAAAGGCACGGCAGATACCGGGCCTTATTGCATTTTTCTCCTATGATGATCTGTCAGAGGATGTAAAAACCATGTGCGGGATGCTGGACATCACGTTCCGCTGCTACCGTTTTACCGGAAGCCAAAGCGCCCATGAAAGTGTGAAACAGGCAATTAAGGACGGCGCTGTCCTGGGAATCGGAGGCGTGGTGACCGAGATTCCGGCAGGAAAACTGGGACTTCCTTACATTTCCATGGAAAGCTCAAGGGAGTCCATCATCAGCGCGGTGGAGACGGCAAAGCAGATACGTTCTATACAGAGACAGGATGAAGTCAAGAGGGAGCATCTGAAGATTCGCCTGGAGCGGCACCAGGCAGTCATTAATTTTTCCAGGGACGGCATTCTGGCCGTGGACGGGGAGGGCTGCGTGAATGTGGCCAATCCGGCGGCCCGGAAGCTGTTAGGCCTGAACGCCAGTCAGATAATTGGGCGTCACATCGCGGAAATCGTGCCTGATTCACACCTGTTCAGCGCGCTCTAGAGCGGACAGAAGCGGTTGGATGAGGTGCTGCGGTTCAATAAGAGTGATCTGACGGTCAATGCCATACCTATTATCGTGGACGGCAGGAAAAAAGGGGCTGTGGCCATTATCCAGGATGTGAAGTCACTTCAGAAAAGTGAGCAGAAGGTCAGGATTGGCCTTCACAAAAAGGAGCTGGTGGCCAAATATTATTTTGACGATATCATCGGGACATCTGAGGTTATGAACCGGGTTGTGAAGAAGGCCCAACAGTTTGCCTCCGCCGATGCCACGGTTCTGATTACAGGTGAGACAGGGACAGGCAAAGAGTTGTTTGCCCAGAGCATCCACAATGGAGGCAGGAGAAAGGATGGTCCCTTTGTGGCCATTAACTGCGCTTCCCTGGATAAGAACCTGATGGAATCAGAACTGTTCGGATACGAGGAGGGAACCTTTACAGGGGCGCTGAAAGGCGGTAAGGCGGGACTGTTTGAGATGGCCCACGGAGGCACTATTTTCCTGGATGAGATTGGCGAGATTCCCTTTAATGTACAGGCCCAGCTGCTGCGTGTCCTTCAGGAGAGGGAGGTGCGGAGGATTGGGAGCAGTACGGTGATTCCGGTGGACGTGCGCGTCATTGTGGCCACCAACAGGAACCTTTTGGAGGAAATCCGGCTGGGAAATTTCCGCCAGGATTTATTTTACAGGCTGAATATTTTGAATTTGTATGTGCCTCCCTTAAGGGAAAGAGGGGAGGATGTCCGCCTCATTGCCATGTCCATGTTCCGTACCAGATTAGGCGAGGCTGAATACGCTGCGGTGAGAGCGCGGCTGGAATATGTGATGGACTATATGAAGGAGCACAGCTGGCCCGGAAATGTGCGCGAGCTGGCTAATTTTGTGGAGTGTGTCAGCATGCTGAAGGAATCCTCCAGTGAGGAAATAAGGGAATTTATGGACGGGATCCTGCATCCGGAGCCTGGGGCGGAGGATGCAGGAAAATGGTGTGGGGAACCGCCGGAAATCTGGGGACTATCGAACGGCTTAGGGTTATCGAACGGCTCAGGGTCATCGAACGGCTCAGGGCCATCGAGCGCCTCAGGGCTATCGAACGACTCAGGACCATCGAACGGCTCAAGGCTGTCTAAAGTCTCAGGCTCGCAAGGAAATCTGGGGGACTGGGAAAAGCAGCTGATAGAAGACACGCTGAAAGCCAATCACCTTTCCACCGGAAGGACGGCGGCCCAACTGGGGATGAGCCGTTCCAAACTTTGGAGGAAGATGAAGGAATATGGGATAACGAAGTAGAAAATTGTACGAAAAAGAGAAAAAATAAAACAGTATAAGACACAAAAGAAAAAATAAAACAAATCAGCACAAAAACAGTCTGAGCACAGCTGTTTATCCAATGACCAGTGACAGGTTCCTTTGAGGGGGACCTGTTTTTTGTTTGCTGTTTTTCCTTGATTTTACGGGCTTTTTATGGAGTCAGTAAAAAATCATATGCCTTTTATCAAAATTTGGCACCGGATTTGCTTTATATAGTTGCAAACGAGAGTTACAGACAGAAACATGAAGGAGGAAACATAATATGAAGGGTTTACTGGACGGAGTGAAGGTTCTGGATTTGTCAAGGGTATTGGCGGGTCCTTATTGCGGGATGATGCTGGCGGATATGGGAGCGGATGTGATTAAGATTGAGCTTCCGAAAAAGGGGGATGACGCAAGGGGAAATTTCCCCATTGTCAACGGAGAGAGCGCCTATTTCATGAATCTGAACCGCAACAAGAGCGGGATTACCCTGAACCTTAAGACGGAGAAGGGAAAAGAGATATTCAGGGAGCTGGTAAAGCAGAGCGACGTGGTCATTGAAAATTACCGTCCCGGAGTGATGGAACGCCTGGGCCTGGGATATGAGGATTTGAAGAAAATAAATCCCGGCATTATCTACGGAGCGGTTTCAGGCTTCGGCCACTTTGGGCCTTACAGCAAGCGCGCGGGCTACGATATCGTGGGCCAGGCCATGAGCGGGCTGATGAGCACCACGGGATGGCCCGAGGGCGGGCCCACCAGAACCGGCACAGCCATTACGGATGTCATGGGCGGAATCAGCTGCTGCGTGGGAATCCTGGCAGCCCTGGTCAACAAGGTAAAGACGGGAGAGGGCGAGAAGGTAGACGTGTCCCTGGTGGATTCCATGGTTTCCTCCCTGGAAATTATAAATATGATTTACCTGTGTACGGGGCAGGTTCCCCAGAGAATCGGCAACCGGTATGAAGCCATTTATCCATATGACAGTTTCAGGGCCAGCGACGGGGATGTGATTATCGCATGTGGAAATGACAAACTGTTTAAGTAGCTGTCTGAGGTTATGGGAAAGCCGGAGCTGCTGGAGACAGAGCATTTTGCCAGCAACAATGCCAGGGTCATAAACCACGCCGAGTTAAAACCAATCATCGAGGAGTGGCTGACGGACAAGACCATTGACCAGACCGTGGATATGCTCCTGGAGAAGGGCATCCCCGCTGCACCCATCAACACCATTGACCGTGTGGTAAAGGACCCCCATATTGCGGGGGCCAGGGAAATGTTTGTGGAGATTGACCATCCCATGGCAGGCAGACTTAAAATCACAGGCAACCAGATTAAACTGACCAACCACAAAATTGACATCCGTAAACTGTCGCCCACCCTGAGCCAGGATACAAGACAGATTATGGTGGAGCGCCTGGGAATGTCGGATAAGCAGGTGGATGAGCTGATCGCGGAAGAGGTTGTATAGAGGAGATTTCGCGTGTCAGTAAACCGTTAATTCAGGAGAAGGAAAGGGGTATAAAATGAATCAGAACGTAATCGCTGTCGTGTCACTTATATTTTTAGTCGGTGCAATTGCACTTGGATTTGTAAAGAAAATGAACGTGGGAATCATTGCATTTGGCGCTGCGCTTATTTTGGGGAGAGTTGCGGGGCTGACGGACAAGAAGATAATTGCAGGCTTTAACTCATCCCTGGTGGTGATGCTCATTGGAGTTACGCTGCTCTTTGGAATCCTGCAGCTCAATGGAACGCTGGAACTGATTGCAAAGAAATGTATTGCCCTGGCGGGGAGGCAGCTCTGGATTATCCCGCTGCTGATGTACGTTATCGGCGCAGGTATTGCAGGCATGGGACCGGGCACCATACCGGGATTTGCCATTGTGGCGCTGTTTGGGGTTCCCCTGGCAAGGGCCATGGGCGCGGACCCCTTCCTCCTGACGACCATTGGCCAGCTGGGAGCCATTGGCGGAGGCATTGTGCCAATCGCCCCAACCGGCATCATTGGCCTAAACCTGGCCGCAGAGGCCGGTATTCAGGGAAATGTGGCAGGTCCCCTTGTGTTCAATACCATGCTTTGCACTCTGGTTGGATCCATTGTTACATACATTGTCTTTAAGGGTTACAAGCTGAAGGGTGAGAACCCCATCAAGCTTACCGACCTTCCCAAATTCACCGGGCAGCAGAAAATCAGCCTGCTGGGAATCGTAATCATGATGTTTGGAACCATTGTACTGAATATTAATGTGGGGCTTATCTCTTTCATTGTTGCCATTGCCCTTATCATGATGAAGGTGGCGAAGGAGAGGGAGTGCATTAAGGCGATCCCGTGGGGAACCATCCTGTTAATCAGCGGTATGGGCACCCTGATGAACGTGGTTATTTCCGTGGGCGGCATTGATTTGCTGGCCCGGACCCTGGCAGGATTTATGTCGGCAAAGTCGGCGGCTCCTATCCTGGCGTTGTCCTCTGGAATCATGTCCTGGTTTTCCTCCACTTCCGGCGTTGTGATGCCTACCATGATTCCCACCATACCAACCATCACCTCCGCGGTTGGCGGCGTATCCGGCGCACTGCTGGTATCGGCAGTGGTATGCGGTTCTTCGCCGGCAGGCGTCAGCCCTGTATCCACAGGCGGAGCCCTGGTCATGGCAGCCATGTCCGAGGAGGAGCAGATGGTATCGGTGAGAGGAACCAACAAGCTGTTTGGACGGCTGTTTCTTGTATCCATGTTTGAAGTGTTTGTGGCGGTGATTTTCATTGCCCTGGGCGGTTTCCGTATTTATCCGTTCTATTAATACAGGAGGTTATGTAATACAGGAGGTTATGATAATGGGAATGACAATCAGTGAAAAAATCCTGGCCAGGGCATCCGGCCAGGACGCGGTAAAGGCAGGGGATATTGTCTGGGCCAGGGTGGACAGGGCCATGATGGATGATATTCTGGGACCCCGCGTGGAGATAGCGGATAAAATGGAACTCTTAAAGGCAAAGGTGTGGGACCCGGACCGCGTGGTCATTGTTTCGGACCACTATACGCCCCCGGCCAATGAAAAACAGGCGGAAATTGTGCGTTTTACCAGGGAATGGGCAAAGAACCACGGGATAGACCATTATTACGAGTTTGCAGGCCCCTGCCATCAGGTCATGGTGGAGCATGGCCACGCCCTTCCGGGGGAAGTGATCCTGGGAACAGACTCCCATACCTGTACCTACGGAGCCCTTGGAGCTTTTTCCACGGGTATCGGTTCCACGGAAATGCTGGGGGTCCTGGCCACCGGGGAAATCTGGCTGAAGGTTCCCCAGACCATCCAGGTCAGGGTGGACGGAACCCTCCCGGATAAGGTGATGGCTAAGGACGTGATTCTGAAAGCAATCAGC
Organism: Clostridia bacterium; assembly: GCA_021201905.1. GTDB lineage: Bacteria > Bacillota > Clostridia > Lachnospirales > Lachnospiraceae > Enterocloster. The sequence continues at coordinate 7,574 of JAJQEA010000319.1, read as the reverse complement.
ATCATAGGCCATAACGGGGCCACCTACAAGGCAATGGAGTTTTGCGGCACTACATTTGACAGGATGATAATGGACGAACGTCTCTGCGTGGCCAACATGGCGGTGGAGGCAGGCGCCAAGAACGGCATTATTGCCTGCGATGATATTACAAGGCAGTATCTGGATTCAATCGGAGCAGGGCGGGGGACGGAATTTGCCAGCGACGGGGACGCGTCCTACTGCCACACGGTGGAGCTGGATGCGGCGGAGCTGGTTCCGGTGTGCGCCTGTCCCCATGAGGTGGACAATGTGGCGCCAATTAAGGATAGGGAAACCGTATCCATCAACCAGGCATACATCGGATCCTGTACCGGAGGCCGCTACCACGACCTTAAGACGGCTGCTGACTGGCTGAAGGGGAAGAAGGTTGCCAAGGGCGTGCGCCTTCTCATCTCCCCTGCATCCAGGAGGGTGTGGGAACAGTGCGCAAGGGACGGAATCCTGACCACCCTGTCGGAAGCAGGCGCAACCGTGCTTGCGTCCAGCTGCGGAGCCTGTCTGGGGGTCCATTCCGGCGCAATCGGCGCGGGGGAGGTCTGCGTTTCCTCCACCAACCGGAATTTCATCGGCAGGATGGGGAGCAAGAAGTCCCAGGTGTACCTGGCGTCCCCGCTGTCCGTGGCTGTCGCGGCTGTCACAGGACACTTGGCCGACCCAAGAGAATATGAATAGGAGGAAGAATCCATGCCAGAAACAGTAACAGGGAGGGCCCTCAAATATAAGGACAATATCAACACGGACATCATTTCCCCGCCAGCCTATATGGAACTGAAAATCGGGGAAGCCGCCAGATATGCCATGAGCCCCATTGACACGGAGTTTGCAGGCATATGCAGGGAGGGGGATATCTTTGTGGCGGAACAGAATCTGGGCTCCGGATCCAGCCGGGAAACGGCGCCGCTGACCTTAAAGGCCCTGGGAATCCATGTAATCATAGCGAAATCCTATGCCAGGATTTTCTACCGCAACTGTATCAATCTGGGAATCCTGGCCCTGGAATGCCGGGAGACAGATAAGATATCCTATTTTGATGAGCTGGAGGTGGATTACCAAAACGGAACAATATTCAATAAGACAAAGCAGGAAACGTATGCCTGCAGCCGGCTCCCGTCGCATATCATGGAGCTGATAGACTGCGGAGGACTGGTGGAATACCTGAGGAGGAAACTGAATGCATAAGGAAATGGAAATGATACGCTGCTCCATCATGAGGGGCGGCACCAGCAAGGGTGTATTTTTACTGGAAGCGGATTTGCCCAAGGAGCAGGAGCTCCGGGACCGGATTATCCTGAGTATATACGGAAGCCCGGATCTGCGCCAGATAGACGGTCTGGGCGGCGCTGACACGCTGACCAGCAAGGTGGCTGTCATCGGTCCTTCCACCAGGGAGGACGCGGATGTGGATTACACCTTCGGGCAGGTCAGCATCACGGACGCGTTCATTGATTACGGAGGCAACTGCGGCAATATATCGTCGGCCGTAGGGCCCTTTGCCATTGACCACGGCATGGTGGAGGCGGTGGAGCCGGTTACGAAGGTGAGGATCCATATGACCAACACGGGCAGAATCCTCATGGCCGAAGTACCGGTGTCAGACGGCAGGGCCAGGGTAGAGGGAGATTTTGCCATTGACGGCGTACCGGGAACAGGGGCCAGGATCGTGATGGACTGGTCCGACGCCGTAGGGGGAATCACCGGAAAGCTGCTGCCCACAGGCAATGTGAAGGATACCATTGAGGCAGGTGGAACGCGGTACACGGTATCCATCGTGGACGCGGGCAACACGGTTGTCTTTATAAATGCGGCCGATCTGGGGATTACCGGCGTGGAGACACCGGTGCAGATTGATGAGAATGGGCCTCTTATGGAGCGCATAGAGGAAATACGCGGAAAGGCCTGCCGGATGATCGGTCTTGTGACAGACTGGAGGGAGGCGGGGAAGGTAACGCCATACCAGCCGTTCTTTGCCATGGTCAGTCCGCCGTCAGCCCACAGCTGCTTTAACGGTGTACAGTTGGAAGCCGGGGATGTGGACGTGGTTTCCCGTCTTACCTTCATGCTGAAAATGCACAAGGCATATCCAATCACAGGAACCGTGGCAACCGGGGCAGCCTCCAGGATACCGGGCAGCATTGTATGGGATTTGCTAAGTGAGGAGGCAAGAAGGTCTGACATACTGAGGATTGGGCATCCGTCGGGCATGCTTCCCATTGAGGCTGTTGCAAAGGAGGAGGACGGGGGACTGTCATCAAAAAGCTGGGAACCCTGCGAACGGCCAGGAAGATTCTGGACGGCTATGTGTATGTGAGAAAATCCGTGTGGAAGAAGGAATGAGGTGGGAGGACATGGGACAGAACAGGATTGAGCTTGTGGAAGTGGGGCCCAGGGACGGATTCCAGAACCTGAAGGAATACATTTCCATGGAAGATAAGCTGCATTACATTGACGGTCTGATAGGGGCAGGGGTGAAGCATATCCAGATTACCTCCTTTGTAAGCCCGAAGGCGATCCCCCAGATGAAGGACGCCAGGGAGCTGGCCGGACACTGCGCCGCCATGTACCCGGATGTGGATTTATTTTCCCTGGTGCCGAACCTGTACGGGGCAAAGGCGGCATGGGAGTGCGGTTTAAAGAAAACCTCCTATGTGATTTCCCTCAGTGAAAGCCACAATGAAGCCAATATCAACAGAACCAGGGAGCAGTCCCTGGAAGAACTGGGCCGGATACGGGAAGAACTTCCGGATCTGACCATCCTGTCGGATATAGCCACCGCATTTGCATGCCCCTTCGAGGGTATCATGATGCTTGACGGGCTGCTGGAGCTGATGGGTAAGATATACGGTTTGGGGGTGCGGGAATTCGTGCTCTGCGATACCATTGGCATGGCCCATCCGGCCCAAGTGCGGGAGTATGTGAGGGCGGCTATGAAGGAATTTCCCGACTGCCGGTTCCAGGTACATATCCATGACACCCGGAATATGGGGATTGTCAATACCCTGGCGGCCATAGAGTGCGGCGTACAGGGCGTACAGTCCACGCTGGGCGGCCTGGGCGGCTGCCCCTTCGCGCCGGGCGCCTCAGGCAACACCTCCACCGAGGACCTGGTTTACATGCTGAACCGCATGGGCTATGAGACGGGAATTGAGTTTGAACGGCTGCTGGCATTGGCAAAGGAAGAACACTCTGCCATCCCGGGCGCTTACAGCGGGCACCATATCAATATCGGGGCTCAGGCCTGCGGGATGAATGTATGATTTGTGAAAGATGATTGATTGTGCCATGGGCAGCGGATTCGTTGGAGTCCGCTGTTCTTTTTTTAATTACAAAAAAAGATAGTGAAAATCCAAAAATTGTAAAATACCCCTACCTTCCGAGGCTTATTCCTTTATGTTAGGATAGTATTGGATGGTACAAAAACAGTGTTCAAGCTGCATCCGGATATAAATGCGACTATCAATTTATGTAAATGGCAGGAGGAAGAAACCCATGAATATATACGGTGAATTGGAAGAAAATTATACCTGTTCCGAAATCATTTAATGGAGGAGGAGCGTTCCGCAGCTACCATTGAAAAATATGGGAGGGATGCCCTGGCCTTCCTATCATGGCTCCCTGGCGGTAAAGAGATTTCAAAGGAGATGGTGGTGGGATATAAGCAGGCAATCATCGAGAAATACAAAACCACAAGTGCCAACAGTATGCTGGTGTCCGTAAACCATTTCCTGGATTTCATCGGCAAAAAAGGACTGTCAGGTAAAATTATTTAAGATACAGAGAAATCCCTTCCGCAAAAAGGAAAAGGAGCTGACAAAAGAGGAATACAACAGGCTGGCCCTGGCTGCAAAGGCAAAATCAAGCAGCCGCCTGTTTCTCATGATCCAGGCAATATGCAGCACCGGTATTCGGGTCAGCGAGCACCGTTTTATCACAAGGGAGGCGCTGGAGCGGGGAAGCGTCACTATCTACAACAAAGGCAAGGAGCGGGTGGTCTTTCTGCCAAAAAAGCTGAAAAAAGCCTGTTCCAATACTGCAGGCAGAATGGAATCCTTTCCGGGCCTGTTTTCATTACGAAAAATGGGACGCCGGTTAACCGCTGCAATGTATGGGCGGAAATGAAGGCGTTGTGCGAAGCGGCCAGGGTCAGTCCGGAAAAAGTATTTCCCCACAATCTGCGTCATCTGTTTGCGGTCACTTATTACCGGATGCAGAAGGATATCGTGCATCTGGCCGATATACTGGGTCACTCCAATATTGAGTACACCAGGATTTACACATTTACCAGTGAGGAGGAACATGCCCGTGTCTTATCAAGGATGTGCCTGCTGATATAAAAAAGACCAAAACATAATATACATTATGTCATGGTCCTTTACCGTGTTTTCCTCATTACGTTTTTATTATGCATCTAAAGTCAAGTTTTTTCAATAGTTTTCCAGTTTCTGGCCTCGGACTTTTCATTATTTTTTCCAAAACACATGAGCAGAGTTAAATTTGCATATGGCAAGGGTTCCCCATAAAAACATTTTTCTGCTTTCCACCGGAAGTCTATTACATAATGTATATTATGTGATTTCCTCAGCACGCCCAGCTTTATGATTTATGAAGCCGTCCTATGTATGCAGCGCCGGCTTTTTTATTGATTAGATATGTTACTTAATCCGGGGATGCTGCCCCCGTCATCCGGGACATTGGATGGGATGGGGCTGAGCGTTGGGGGAGGCGCATAGGAAAATGGAACAGGATAGAAACCAGGTTATTGTCAATGTATTTACAAATGGGGCTGCTCCGGAAGGGGAAAAAGAGAAGGCGCAGGAGCATGACATGGCTTACATAGAGTTCTGCCGGGAGGTGTTCCGGCTCAGGCAGAAACAGCAGCATGGCATCTCTTCAAAGGAGGAAAGCAAATGAGCAGAGGCAGGAGGATTTCCGTCCGGTCTGTGATAGGCGGCATATTGTGCGTAATCTTTATACTGGTGATTTTTATAAACATGACCTTGATTATCAGCACCTACACAAAGCCCGGTGAGATGCCGGGAGTATTTGGTATAAAACCGGCAATCGTCCTGTCCGGATCCATGGAGCCGGCGATTCAGACAGGGGATATGATATTTTTACATAAAACAGATCCGGCCCGGCTCCAGGCAGGGGACGTGATATGCTATCTGGACTCCGGCCAGGCCGTCACCCACAGGATTGTGGGGGTTCAGGAGGGGGAGGACGGGCAGATACGGTATGCCACACAGGGCGATGGGAACAATACGCCGGACCGGCAGGCTGTGAGCGCGGACCAGGTGCAGGGAATCTGGCGGGGAGGCAAAATTCCGGGTCTGGGCAATGGGATTCTGTTTATGCAGACCACGACCGGGATGTTTTTGTTTATGATATGCCCCTTGTGTCTGTTTATTCTGTGGGATATCTGGAGACGAATGCGTCTTGACAGGGAAGAGGCAGAACACAGGGCTGCTCTGGAGGCGGAGTTGGAAAGCTACAGGGCCAGAGAGAAGGAGAGCCCGGATTGTTAGTTGAAAAAGGATGCACCGGCTGATTTCACAGGCACAGTGTGGGAAAAGCCGTTATAGAGCCGGGAGAAATACCTGGGTGCAGTGACTCAGACACATGGGAACCATGTCTGGGCTGTTATACACGGTTCCCAGTATGAAATGAAGGAGAGGACAATACATATGAGAGAAACATCTTATGTAGCACGTCTAGGTGCATTAGCCTTGGTATTGACTCTGATGACAACCTGCCTGACAGGGGGGACACTGGCAAAGTTTGTTACCGAGGTAGAGGGGACGGCAGAGGCAACGGTGGCGGCCTGGAAGTTTGAGGCAACCGGAAAGAATAAAACTGCATTAACTTCAATCGATATGGGAAGAACCGCTTATACGGAGGATACCATTAAAGAGGGCGCCATTGCTCCGGGAACGCAGGGTTCATTTGATATTGTGTTAGATGGCTCGGGCAGTGATGTGGGTATTGATTATATTGTGACAATTAGTAAGCCATCTGGGGCGGATGCGCCGGATTTACCGAATGATTTGGTGTTTAAGGCTGGTGATACAACGTATAACCTGGGTGATGAGATAAAAGGAACAATTGATTATGCAGAAGGAGATACAGCTATGCAAAAGACCATTACCGTCAACTGGGAATGGGATTATGGCGAGGGTGATACTGCTGCTGCTAACGACAATGGCTATGCTGGAAAGACTTGGAAACTGGACATAAAAGCCACCGGCACGCAGATAAAACCAGCAGAAACAACAGCTCCAACACCGTAACAAACCCCGCCTCCCTGTGCCGGAGGCAGGATGTTTCAGAGGATTCAGCCTAAGAGAAAGAACGTGGCAGGACGCCGCGTTTTTTCTCATAGACCGAATAGGGGCCGTGGTTATCAGCAAGGAGAGGCAAATATGATAAAAAAACATCGAAACAGTTTTGCTCCTGAAAAGAAGGCAGGAAATCATAAATGGATTCCGGTACTGCTGTTATTTATACTTATGCTTTTGTCCTCCTGTACGGTAGGGTATATTCTGGGCAGGTCCGCATTTCCCGGACCATCAGTCAGGAGAATTGACACAATCCTTCTGACGCCGGACGGCGACGCGGCAGAGCCGCAGATGCAGCAGATATTTCATCTCACAGGAAAGATTAATTTTACCGATGGACGGCCCTATGCCCATGGGCGGGTTCAGCTCCACAGTGAGCCCAGGGATACGGTTACGGATTCAAACGGAAATTTTTCGTTTTTTCATGTGGAAGGCGGAGAACACCAAATCCGCATACTGGGCAGTACCGGCAATGTTTTGGGAGAACGGAAAGTCAACCTTTTTTTCAGCGCCGCCGGAATCGGGAGTCAATGTAAGCCTGCAGCAGGACGGGCAGTATACCGTAGAGGTTGCCGTGGATGTCAGGATGATGGAGGTGGTAATCGAACTGGATGAAGAGAATCGTTCTCTGTATATTAACCCGGAGAAATTGACTCACCTGACATCGGACGGCCGTGTAGTGACACCCACAGGGGAAGCGTATCATCGGGAGGGAACAATTGTCACGCCCGGCGGCGTGGTGATTACAGCAGACGGAACCGTGGTTGCGCCGGCAAGCGAAGGGCCCTTGGGGATTGCTCTTTTGACACCGGAAAACCAGGTGGTTTACCCGGAACAGGATGCGGCTCTGCCTGATGGGACCCAACTGTTGGAAAATGGAAATATTTTACTTCCGGGGAAGACGGTGATAGAAAAGAATGAGAATGGAACCGTAATCCTGACACCGGATGGACAGCGCGGACAGCCGGGAGCGGGCGGCGTTGTTATATCCGGGGACAACCAGGTGTTGCCTATTGGAGCAGGTACAAATGTAAATGGTAATTCCCGCGGTCCGGATGAAAGCGCATCAGGAAACGGCTATGAGCCCGGGACGGATCAGGCGGAACAGAATGATGCTTCCCAAAATGGGGATGGCAGCGGCGGGGGTATTGCGGGACCTGAATTAGAGGAACGCGGGGAAAACAGCGCAGGCAGCGAAGCCGG
>JAJQEA010000052.1:1797-23724 GCA_021201905.1 Clostridia bacterium | reverse complement strand
TACTCACACCCCCACCCGCCCCCCCCCCCCCCCCGTCCCCACCCCTCAGCTGCTATTCCCCCCCAAAACACCCGCGCGCCCCCCCCCCCTCCCCCCGGGGGGGGGGCTTAAGGTACAGCCGGGTCCCGCGCAGAGGAACCATCCCTGGACCGTGCGCTTGGGAAACATCTGCTCCACATCCTGGTAGGCCTTTTTCCAGGCGTCCTCGGTGAATGCCACCTTTCCGCCTTCCTCGGTGACCGAATCCATTTCCAGGGCTCCATCCACAAAAACAAAAGGTATGTCTTCATGGGTCTCCCTGCTTCCCAGAAGCAGACCCACACGCAAATCAGCCCCCTTTGCCGGCTGGAGGCGTTTTAAATAAGTATTTACATAATCTTCCAGATATAATTTTAAGACCTGGTCCCTCTCACCTATCTGCCGGAAATTCTTCGGCAGCTTAGGGAAGGGTTCATACAATTCTCCCATAGAATCACCCCGCTGTTTTTAATCCAAACAAGCATAGCAGATTCCCGGCGCAGAATTTGTCATATTATGGCAGCATTTTCCCATAATCGTTCGACAAGAAAAATGCTTTCGCAAATACAGTCCGCCATTTTCATAACCATGGACAGGCGCACGCTCTGCAGCATGACCGGATCCCGGCTGCCCACTCCGCCCACGATTCCAGTTATGGCTATGTCCCCCACGGCCTGCAATTCCTTGGATACTCCCAATCCCGGCTGAAGCGCTCCCCGGCCCAGGGTCGCGTATCCCACATGGTCCAGGCTCCCCACCGAAGCATCAATGGCAACCACCACATAATCCGGATAGTGAAGCCGTATATACCTGGCGTACAAATCCAGATTCATGGCATGGACCGGCTTGTCAAGGGTTCCGATGACCGCCGCTCCCTTAAGCCGCCGGCTGCGGAGCATATGTCCCACCAGAGGACCCAGACTGTCTCCGGTGGACCGGTCTGTGCCGATACACAGGAACATGATACCATCCTTTCCCTTGGCCGCCATCTCCTCCCTGATAAGCCGGTCCAGGTGCATGGCAAAACCCTCCGTTTCAAAACCTTCTGATGTATTATAATAAGATATGTCTTCCCGTTTTTGTACGTTAAATGTTTTCCATAATTTCATAGCTAAGTTGTCCACCCAAACATGTTATAATCATCGCCCGGCTTAAGTGGGCTGTTTTTATAGTATAGGCTTGGGTATTTGAAATTATGCATGAAAAAAGGACACACGGATTGACAGTATCCGCATGTCCCTGTCTGCCTGACAGCCATATGGCGGCCGGGCCAGGACCTTTTGGGCCCTTTTAGCCGGGCAGCTTTTTATTTTGTGCTCCTTATATGTCCAGGTTATAAAACCCCTTATTCAAATAACTTTTCCTTATAAACCCCCGACCGGATCAGCCCTCTGGTGGCATCTGTCACGGCCTGTTTATCTTCCCTGTAGGTAACGCCAAACCATTTATCCGGGGTGTCAAGGACAGTCACTCTCGCCTTCTTATTCTGTACCAGATTGTCTATGATTTTAGGAAGCAGGTATTCGGATTTAATATCCCCTTCTTTGAGGCTGTCCAAAAATACAGGAAATCCCTCCTCCAGCTCCTGGATAAAGCTGGCCGGAAGCCCCCACATATTCATGGAAACAGGCTGGGACGGGCTGATGGTCACAGGCGCGCCATTCTCGTCCGTGGCATGGAGTCCGTCCTCCTTCATCTGAATATTATAAGTCTCTGTCACATTCGTCAAAATTCCATCCCCATCCACCTGGCACACGCCTCTGGTGACTGTGCCGTTGTCGCTCAGGGTGTTGGACAGCACAAAGCCGCCCATACAGATATCATATATCTCAGACTGTGAATCCATACGCTCCACCATGTAATCATGAATTCTGCGGAATCCTTCCCGTCCATAGTAATCATCTGCATTAATCACAAGGAAGGGTCCATCTACCATGCCTTTCACGGAAAGGACCGCCTGTCCCGTCCCCCATGGTTTGGTTCTTCCGGGTGTCACTTCATATCCGGCCGGAAGGTCTTCCAGCTCCTGGTATGCGTATTCCACCGGAAGGAGCTTCTCTATCCTGTGTCCGATGATTTCCTTAAAATCCTTTTCCAGGTCTCTCCTGATAATGAATATTACCTTATTAAATCCCGCTTCCATGGCATCGTGGATTGAGTAATCCATGATAATCTCGCCGCCTGGCCCCACAGGCTCCAGCTGCTTGATGCCGCCTCCAAAGCGGCTTCCGATACCGGCTGCCATGATTACCAATGCAGTATCTTTCATCCTTAACTTCTCCTTTGATTTAAACTGGTTACACTATAGCACATTTGACCTTAAAAGGCAAAGGGAAAGAATGCCTCCTGCCGCGCCAGCTCAGTCAGAACACGTCTGCACCGGCATACATCCTCATAGGGCACATACTCATTGGGCTTATGGGCCAGCTCCAGGCTGCCGGGACCGTAGGACATGCAGTTGCGGTTGCCCAGGGTTCCCGCAATGACAGCTGTATCCGTATAGCCGTTAAAGGATCCGATATTTGTGTCCTCCCCCGTCACACGGTCGCATACGGATTTAAGGCTGGCAAGGAGCCTGGAACCGCTGTCCTTTTCCACGTAGGGACGGTCACCTGTGACGGTGTAGCTGCCCCTGACTCCCACAATCTGGGCTTCTGCCGCCTTTACAGCTTCCTCCACTATATTTTTCGCAGCCGCTGTGTCCGTAGGCGGAACCAGACGCATGTCAATCCATACCTTACAGGAATCCGGCACAACATAGGGACGGTATCCCCCTGTTATCTGTCCAAAGGTCACGGTAGACATACCCAGGTCTTCATGAACCGGACAACGTCCAATGGCCCTGCGGATATGGCAGACCGCCTCCGCCATGGCGGCAATGGCATCAGCGCCCTTCCACGGATTGCTGGCATGGGCCGTGATTCCCTCCATGGTCAGCTCAAACCAGGTCCTGCCCTTATGGGCCACCTGAATCTGCCTGTCCGTTGGTTCCGTGTCCAGAATCCAGTCTTCCCGGCCTACCCAGCCGTCCCGGACAGCGCATTCCACTCCCCGCATGAAATCTTCCTCGTCCACGGTTCCGATGAATACAAAGGGCCGCACCGGAAGCTCTCCGGTACTTCCGGCCAGCTGCACCATGTCTGAAAATGCAGACAGAGCACAGGCCAGGCCCGACTTCATGTCACAGGCCCCTCTTCCGTAAAGGCGGCCTTCCTTTACCACTGCTCCCAGGGCCGGGGTATCCTCCTCCCATCCCTCTCCCAGCATCACCGTATCCATATGGCATATGTACACAAGGGCAGACGACGTCTCCTCTCTCCCCGGTATGCGGGCCATAAGATTAAAGCGGCCCGGCATTACCTCCTTTTGAACCAGTTCAATCCGGCTCTTAAGCGCTCCTGCCTTTTCCTCTATCTCCTTTGTAAGCCATTTATATATCCATTGTTCAATTTGGCCCTCATAGGCTCCCGGGTCAGAGCTGTCAATCTGTACCAGCTGTCCTGCCAGCTCCCAGGTCCTGCGGTCCCCCTCTTCTACTGTCACGTTTTCGCTCCTCCTGTCAAACATATGGTTGGATACCAGGCGTCTGATACTGCATCTGTTACTGCATCCGATGCTGCTTCCCATGCCGGTATCCCCGCCCCATTATACCCCCATATTTATAAATCATCAACAATGGCGGCACTTTTTGCGTAAGCAGTGCTCTTGGCCTCAAAAAAGTCTGTTTTCACCATATTTGCATTGGAATACTGGTTAACCCATTTCATGGATTCCGGTTCCTCGTCATACCCCTCATACAAGGTGCCGAAGCCCAGCCCGCTCCAGCGCAGGTTTCCCAGATACCGTATGTAGTCCGTAACCATTTCACTGGTTAGACCAGGAACATCATCGCCAATCACATAGCACCCCCACTGGATTTCCTGCTCCACGCCTTCCTCCAGCATGGACTTAAGCATATCCACCATCTCCGGCGTAAATAACTGGGGCTCCTCTTTCCTGAGTTCTCCGATCATGTTGCGGAACAGCCACAAATGGGTATTCTCGTCCCGGTTGATATAGCGGATTTCCTGGACGCTTCCGGGCATCTTTCCGCCCCTTCCCAGGTTATAAAAAACATGAACCCGCTGTAAAAATAGATGCCCTCCAGAATATAGTTTGCCATAATGACCCTGAGAAGGGTCACATCGTCCTTCTTCTCCTGGAATTCATTATACAGATTTCCAATAAATGTATTGCGGCGCAGAAGGTGTTCATCCTCCTTCCACTGGTACAATATCCTGTCCCGCTCCACCGGGCTGCAGATGGAATCCAGCATATAGCTGTAGCTCTGGCTGTGCACCGCCTCCTGGAATCCCTGGATCGTAAGGCACAGATTCACCTCATTGGCTGTGATATACTGGGCAATGCAGGGCAGGTTGGCTGTCTGGATGGAATCTAAGAACACCAGAAAGCTCAGTATCTTATCATAGGCAGTCCGCTCCGGAGCCGTCAGGTTCTTATAATCCTTTAAGTCCGCGCTGAGGTTGATTTCCTCCGGAATCCAGAAATTGTTCATGGCCTGGCGGTACCAGCTGCTGGCCCAGGTGTATTTCATATTATTAAAGTCGTTGAGATTGGTGGTGTTTCCGCCTATCATCCTCCTGCTGTTTTTATCCGTGTCGCCCTGAGGGTTAAACAGTGGCTTGGCCCGTAATATACTCATATCAAATATCCTTTCTTAATATATACCTTATATATACCTTTCAAAAAACGCTTAGCTGGAACAGCTTTCACACTCCTCCACCTCTAAAGACTTGCTGCGCACATAGTACAGGGTCTTTACGCCGCTCTCCCAGGCCAGTATATAGAGGTTCAACAGCTGCCGCATGGTGTAATCGTTGGTAATGTACAGGTTCACGCTCTGGGCCTGGTCAATGTGCCTCTGGCGCACGCCTGCGGCCCTCACCGTCCAGGTCTGGTCCATGGTGTATCCGCTTTTATACAGCCAAAAGGTCCGCGGTGTCAGGTCCGGGGCAACCCTGGGCAGGATGGCATTCTTTTTCTCCTCCAGATAAAACCGCTTCATCACAGGGTCCAGGCCTGCTGTTGTACCGGAAAGTATGCTGGTGCTGCTGGTAGGTGCCACAGCCAGAAGATAGGCGTTGCGCATTCCATGCTCCGCCACCTGTTTTGCCAGCGCTTTCCATTCCCCGCTCACAAGCCCGCGCTTTTCAAAGTATGCTCCTGTCTGCCATTCACTTCCCTCAAAATACCGGTAACGTCCCTTCTCCGCCGCCAGATTGGCACTGGCCCTGGCAGCTGCGTAATGAATCCGTTCAAACACCCGGTCCGCAAAGGCCAGATGCTCCCCGCTCTCCCAATGGATGCCGTGCTTTGCCAGCATATGGTGGTAACCGCTGACTCCCAGGCCGATTCCCCTGTAATTCTGATTGGTGATTCCGGCATAGGGCAGCGGATAGAAATTCAGGTCAATCACATTATCCAGGGCCCTCACGGCACTGGTAACGATATGCTCCACCTGGGCCGGATCATCCACATCAATGGCCCCCAGGCAGAGACTGGCCAGGTTACAGACCACAAAATCTCCCGGCCGTGTAGTCTGGACCACCGTGGTCTCCCCATTTACCTCCATCACCTGGGTCGATACACTTTCTATGGGAGACATGTTCTGGGCAATCTCGGTGCACAGGTTGGAACAGTATATGATGCCCCGGTGGCTGTTGGGATTGGCCCTGTTTACCGTATCCCGGTTAAAGATAAAGGGGGTGCCTGTCTCCACCGCGGACTTGATAATCAGGCGCACCACATCCTTTAACAGCACGGTGCGCTTGGATATCCTGTCATCTTCCACGCAGTCCAGATACCGCTTCTCCCACAGCTCCCCGTAACAGTCCTCCAGGCAGTATCCCTTTACAGTCTGAATCTCATGAGGGCACATCAGATGCCAGTCCTGGTCCAGATTCTCCTTGGCCATCCTCCAGAACAAATCCGGAAAACACACAGCCGGAAAAATGTCATGGGCCTTCATGCGGTCGTCCCCGTTATTCGTCCGGAGCTGAAGAAACTCCGGCAGATCCTTGTGCCAGGCATCCAGATAAACCGCTGCAGCGCCCTGGCGCATGCCCAGCTGATCCACTGCCACAGCCGTATCGTTCACCAGCTTAATCCAGCGGATCACGCCTCCGGCTGCCCCCTCAAAGCCCCGGATCCTGCTTCCCGTAGCCCTGACCTTTCCGAAATATAGGCCCATGCCTCCGCCGAATTTGCTGACCTGGGCAAAGTTGTCCACACTTCTGTAAATTCCTTCCAGACTGTCGGGCACAGTGTCAATAAAACAGCTGGAAAGCTGATGATACGGCTTCCTGGCATTGGACAGGGTGGGGGTGGCCATGGTTACCTGCATCCGGCTGAGCATATCGTAAAACCGGCGCACCCATTTTATCCTGCACGCCTTATCTTCCTTCATGGCCAGGTGCAGGGCAATGCCCAGATACATTTCCTGGGGCGTCTCCAGGGGATGATGGCTGTGGTCCTGGATCACATACCGCTTCAGGAGCAAATCCAGTCCCGCATAGGTAAAGAGCTTATTTCTCTCATCATCCAGAAATCCTTCCGCCTCCTCTATCTCCTCCCGGCTGTAATGCTTCAGAATATAATCACCATACAATCCCTGGTCCGTCAGATATGAAATCTTTTCATAGAGCCCCGTTATTCCCAGCCCCCTAAGCTGTTCCTCCATCTCACAGGCAAAACGGCAGTACCGCAGCCTGGCCGCTGCAAATTCCCAAAGGGGTGCTTCCTTGGAAGTCAGTTCCGCCGCAGAACGGATCAGGGCTTCCATGCCCTCCGCCGGTTCCATGCCCTGCTTGTGAAAGGAGTGGTATCTTTCAAGCAGGCGCTCCAGCCCGTATCCCTCCCCCTGAAAATCCCTTCCGATTCCTTCCAGGCATTGTTCCAGCCCTTTGTAGTCCAAATCTATATCCACTTTCCTATTCGCCATGATAACCTTTTGCTCTCCTTCTCTCATTCCTGATATCCGCGCATTCCTTTTGCGGATGTCACGCCCACCATTATAAACCATATATATAGTGGTTACAAGCTGTTTTTCCGCCACCTATACCCCAAATACTGTATTCTCCTTTATTCACAAGGCTTTCCCGGCTACAGTTATATACTTGTGGCTGTTTCAACAAAAAATGTGATTGCACTTGTAGTGGTTTCAGCCTATTATATGGATGGAACAACAATGAATACGTGACCTTCAGGCCACAAAGGGGGTAAACTTCCCGCATATCCGTTACCCGGTTCATGCAAGGGAAGCAGGGATTATGAGCGAGATAAAAAGTCCATTTTGGCGCACGGCAGCCGAATATGGCATCATTACAGTAAGCATCTGGATTATGGTGGTTGGAATCTATTTTTTCAAGTTTCCCAATCACTTTGCTTTCGGAGGCGTTACGGGCTTTTCCACGGTAGTAAGTGAAATCAGCCGTTGGTCCGCCAGTGACTTCATATTTATTGTGAACACCTCCCTGCTGGTATTAGGGTTCATTTTCCTGGGTAAGGGTTTTGGAATAAAGATCGTTTATGCAAGTATGGTCATGTCCATCAGCCTGTCCCTGCTGGAACGTGTCTGCCCTCTAAGCAGACCGCTGACAACGGAACCTCTGCTGGAACTGTTGTTTGCCATTTTCCTGCCGGCAGTGGGCACAGCCATTCTCTTTAATCTGGGTGCTTCCAGCGGCGGTACAGATATCATCGCCATGATACTTAAGAAATATACCAGCCTTAACATAGGAACCGTCCTCATGCTGGTGGATGTGGCGGCCGTGGCCTCCTCATTTTTCATCTTCGGACCTGAGACAGGACTGTTCTCCACCATCGGCCTGGCGGCCAAATCCCTGGTCATTGACGATGTGATTGAGAATCTGAATCTGTGCAAATGCTTTAATATTATCTGTGATGACCCGGAGCCGATCTGCGACTATATCATCAACACGCTGCACCGCAGCGCCACGGTATACCACGCGGAGGGGGCGTTTACCCATCATGAAAAGACGGTAATCATGACCACCATGAAGCGCAGCCAGGCATTAAAGCTGCGCAACTATATCCGCACCATTGAGCCCACAGCCTTCATGCTGATATCCAACTCCAGCGAAATCATCGGAAAAGGATTCCTGGCCGGGTAAGCTTAACCGCGCTCTTTCATAATCATATAAAAAATAACGGCAGCACAATCCGGTTGACTCCAACCAGATTCGCTGCCGTTTTTCATTTCCGCCCGTTTCAGTCAGCGGTTCATTCCATCCCCGCACCCAATGCTCCCCAGGCGTTCCAGAAGTCCAAACATATAATCCATATACCGTTCCGCCACCTCAATCACCACCGCATCCGGCCGGAGCGCAAGGGCGGCTGCCCCGCAGTCCTCTGTCCGGTAATCCATCAGCGTCACATCCGGGTAGTTCCTGGCAAAGTACTCAGCCATGTGCACCCCGAAGGAATCCCTGCATATAAGGACTTTTTCTGCCTTCCCCTCTGCGTCTGATGAGTAGTGGGTAATGGTCTCATGTTCATTCTGGTAATCCATTTCAAAGGACACATCCTCCCTGTAGCCTGACACCTTGAGGAATGGGTCATCGTCATAGTACTTTTGAAGATTCAGCATGGTTGCAAGGTCCCCGCTGAAGGTTCCCCTGTTTTCAATATCATAGGAGCGGTATGATTCCGGTCCGAACGGCTCCCCGTCTATATCCTGTATCACCATCCGGGACGCCATAAACGCCCCCATATCATTCCAATGGGTATCGTATTTCCTGTATATACGGCACCAGTCATCCTTGGCCTTCCTGAACTCATCCAGGGGATAGTACACATCGCAGTCCGTATTCTCCTTCAGATATGCGTACAGCAAATCCGCCTTGGACTGTTCCTGAACCACTTTCACGGAGGAGGGCATAAACTCACTGTATACCTGCTCCTTGTTGGGAACCATATAGAAAATCAGCTTTGTCCCTTGGGAAGCCAGGTTTTCATCGGCCTGTCTGAGCAGCGCGGCAAACCGTTCCAGCTCCTCTTCACCGTAGTGATTGGTTCCCTGGTAGTCTGCAATGCTGTCCTCCATTTCCCCCTTCAGCTTGTAGAACATCCATCCATCCTTTCCCATCAGCACAGCATCGGATGTAACTTCCCCAAACACATGGATGTCCGCCAGTTTTCCGAAGGCCACAATGGGATTCTTAAAGGCCAGATGATCATTAAAGTAGGCATTATACTGACCCGGATAGGATTTAAGGTCCGCCGCCCTGAGATTCCCGAAATTAAGAACCGGCTTTTCCTGGTAAATCCGGTTTTCGTAATTCTCCGTGTCCACATAGTCCTTAAGAGGTATAAACAGGAGTCTGGGCAGTATCATCATCCCCAGGAACATGCCTGCAAATATATATGCTTTTGCGCGTTGTCTCACCTGCATCCTCCTCTCTAAAACCGGAAATAAATAAACGGATTATAGGTGCTGCCCACAGCCATCACAATTGAATAGGCGAACAGCAGTATAAGTCCCAGGCTTTCAGACAGGTAAATGTTCCTGCCATCCTGCATATGTTTCCTGAAACGTGGAACCAGGGCCTGAAACGGGCCGCAAAGCACCATTCCAATCACCATATATACTATGGTCTTATGGCTCATATACATGGCCGTATCATATATCCCCGGGCGCAGAAGAAACATCTGCCCCAGCAGCATGAGTCCCCTGGTCAGCGAATCCGCCCGGAACATGGTCCATCCCACCACGGTAACGAAGAACATATAAATATAACTGACAGCGGCAGGCAGCCTTTCCAGCCGCCGCTTTAAAAACAGCCGTTCCGCCACCTGAAGGCAGCCGTAATACATTCCCCAGGCAATGAAGGACAGGCCGGCGCCATGCCAGAATCCGGTACAGAGAAACACGATCATCAGATTACGGCAGGTGGCCAGCGTCCCCCTCCTGCTTCCGCCCAGAGGAATATAGAGGTAGTCCTTAAACCAGCCGGAAAGAGAAATATGCCATCTGCGCCAGAACTCTCCCACGCTCCTGGCCAGATACGGATAATTGAAATTCTCTGTCAGCTCAAAGCCCAGCATTTTGCCAAGACCCACCGCCATATCCGAATAACCTGAAAAATCAAAATAAATCTGCAGTGTATACAGGATTCCCACGTACCATCCCAAACCTCCGCTGATCTGGTCCATGGGATTGGCCAGAACCTTGTCCACCACACTTCCGAACTGGTTGGCAAGTATCACCTTCTTGCCCAGCCCGTAGATAAACCGCCTGGCTCCCCAGGCAAACAGTTCCGGCGTCACATGGCGGTTTCTGATACATGCCCCCATCCCCTGATAGCGCTCGATAGGTCCCTGTATCATCTTAGGGAAAAAGGACATGTAAAGTCCCAGGTTTAACAGGTTTCTCTCGGCCCCTATGGTCCCCCGGTACACATCCGCCACATAGGAGATCATTTGAAAGGTGTAAAATGAGATGCCCACCGGCAGCAGTAGGTTCTTTGGCTCCACCACGGTGCCTCCCGCCAGCTTATTCATCAGGCCGGTCAGGAAATCAAAGTATTTAAAATACCCCAGAAATCCCAGGTTCACCGCCACCAGCGCCACAAGGAGCAGCTTATCCGGGGTAAAGTGGGTCTGCTTACCGGCTCCGGATGCGGTCTGCCTGTCTGGCATGACAGCCGCCCTGGCGGCAGTCCCGGATGTCCCGGCATTAGCCCCGGCAGCCTTCGCAGCAGATCCTGATGTCCCGGCTTTATCCCCGGCAGCCCTCGCAGAAGCCCCGGATGCCCCGGCATCTGGCCCAGCTTTCCCCATATTATTCCCTTTGCCCCGCAAAGCCTCCATCCCCATGGCGCCTGCATAATTCACTGCCAGGGACAAAAGAAGAAGCCATATATACTCCTGTTCCCCCCATGCGTAGAAAATAAAGCTCATTGCCAGCAAAAACAGGTTGCTGAACCGGATTGGCAGCACCAGATTGACCACCAGCACAAAGGGCAGGA
Organism: Clostridia bacterium; assembly: GCA_021201905.1. Classification (GTDB taxonomy): domain Bacteria; phylum Bacillota; class Clostridia; order Lachnospirales; family Lachnospiraceae; genus Enterocloster. The sequence goes on along the minus strand of JAJQEA010000052.1, from coordinate 12,658 downwards.
ACAGCCATAAAAATATCATGGAACTAAATAGCATGAAATATTTTCCTTCCTGAATTCATTCTTCCGTCCGCAGGATCCCGGAGAATGCCCTGAAAATGCCCCGAAAATACCCTGCAAAACGCCGGCATCCGTCTCCGTCCATTTCCCCGCGGCGGACCATGGCGATATTATAACATGCCTCCGCGGGATTTAAAAGGCTGATTTGCATGGTCATCTGTCCGTGTGCTGCCTGGCTCCTGTTTACAGGCAGCTGCTTCCTTGCCAACTTCAAGCAGACTTTAATTAGCTTTAAATAGCCCCCTTAAATGTCCAAGTGCATCATTGTACCAAAAGGCCATCTGTGTTATAATTATTTCATTAAAATTTTCCCGGGCAGACCGGAAACATTTTTTGTCCCATACTGCCCGGCTGCAATCATCACCTTATGAGAAATCACGAAAGGAGGAAGTGTTATGGACCTAAAATTACAGGTAAAGCAGACCCAGACTTTATCACAGCGGATGATTCAGTCAGCTGAGATTCTTCAGATGACTTCTCAGGAGCTGAATACTTATATCAATGAACTGGCATTGGAAAACCCGGTAATCGACATTGTGGAGCCGCCCACGGCTGAGGAACAGCGCGAGTCCATCGAACAGCAGGAATGGCTTAATTCTTTCAATGAGGAGAATTACTATCTGTACCAGCGCCAGAATAATGACGATGACTACGATTTTAAATCCAGCTGGAATATAAATACGGACGACGGAGAGACCCTTCAGGACTATCTGTGGTCCCAGCTCATTACGGAAAACTTCATGGACCAGGAAACGGAAATCATTAAGTTTATGCTGGAATGTCTCGACAACAAGGGCTATCTGGAAGAGAGCATCGAAACCATTGCCTCCTACTTTGGAACCGATACAGAGATTGTGGAGGACCTGCTGTCCGACCTACAGGCTCTGGACCCCTCCGGCGTCTGCGCGCGATCACTGGAGGAATGCCTGAAGCTGCAGCTGGAACGCAGGGATATGCTGACCCCTGTGCTGGAGTCCATCATTGACAACTGTCTGGAAATGGTTGCCAAGAACCAGATTCCGGCCATTGCCAGGAAACTGCGCCTCTCCCCCACTGAAACTGCCGGTTACTGTCAGATTATTAAATCCCTGAATCCAAAACCGGGCGTATCCTTCAGCAGCAGGGACCAGCTCCGTTATATTATACCGGATGTAACCATTGTAAAATTCAAGGACCATTTTGACATACTGCTAAACGAATCCATGTATCCCACCATTGAGCTTAACAGCTACTACCGCCAGATGAACCAGAATCCGGAGTCCTCTGAACTAAAGGAGTATCTGGGCAATAAAATCCGGCAGGCCGAATGGGTGAAGCAGTGTGTGACACAGCGCGGAAAGACGCTGATGCAGGTATCCCGGGCCATCCTGGAATACCAGGAGGAATTCTTTACCTTTGGACCTGCCCATCTGAATCCCTTAAGGCTGGCAGACATCGCCCAGGAACTGGACATCCACGAATCCACGGTCAGCAGGGCTGTCAGCAAGAAATACCTTCAGTGCTCCTGGGGCGTATACCCCATGAACTTCTTCTTCTCGCGCAGCGTGGCTGTCCAGGAAAGCAGCAGCAATGAAAACGGCGCCCAGTCCGTGACTGCCGCGGATATCAAACGGGTGCTCCGGGAAATCATAGAGGAGGAAAACAAAAAGAAGCCTTACAGCGACCGCCTTCTGGGTGAAAAGCTGGCAGAACGCGGCATATCCATCTCCCGCCGGACCGTTGCCAAGTACAGGGAAGAGGAAGGCATTGCGGATGCCAGCGGGCGTAAGGAGTATGTGTAGTAAGGAGTATGTGTAGCAAAATATTCTCAGAGACATGGCCGGTCTGCCATGTCTTTTATTTTCTCGTAATACTTAAGTTTATTTTACGCAAAAATCATCTTGACAATATCGGAGAAATCTTGTAAAATTGTTGTTGTCGCTGATGGAACAGAGCTTGTAAGGATAGTGACGGATGATTTCTGATTGTTCCGGATAGGCAAATGCCCAGATAGCTCAGTTGGTAGAGCAGAGGACTGAAAATCCTCGTGTCGTTGGTTCGATTCCGACTTTGGGCACTGACCGTGTGACAAAGCGGTCGTCACGCAGGTGTAGTTCAATGGTAGAACACTAGCCTTCCAAGCTAGATACGTGGGTTCGATTCCCATCACCTGCTCTATTCTATAGACTGGGAAGCCTTGATTTTACAGGGCTTCCCACTTTTTTTGTTCTTACCATAGCTAGTACGATTAGTACGATTTCTTATGTTAACTTCCGTCATACAGCCAATGCCATACTGATAGCTTCGGCCTGGGCTTCTTTGTCCTTTCGGTCGAAATTATAATATGCATTGGTTGTTGTAAAGTCCCTATGTCCAGCGAACCTTTGCACTGTCTTATTATTAACATTGGGATTGTCCAACAAAGTAGATATACAGGTCTTACGGCACTTGTGGGGGCTTTTCTCAATGCTGTCCAGACGATTACAAAGCTTTCGTAATTTGCGGTCGGCAGCATTGTAACTTAAACGGTAATCATACTTTGGATTACTGGATTGGAAAATCCATTCAGCCGTGAAATCATGTTCCTCATTGAACCGTATTACCTCGTCAAGGATTCTTAGCGCAGCCTTTGTCAATGGGATATCACGGTATCCGGCAGTTGTCTTTGTCCATTCCTTAACCCCTTCGTTATTGGCCTGTCTTTGGATGTATAAACGTCCATTTTTAACATCCGTCCATTTGAGTCCACAACATTCACCAATTCGTAAACCAGTTTCAAAAAGGAATAAAATCTGTAATCCAGCACTTGACGATTGCTTTTCATATCGCTCCAAATCCTCATGTATCATGATTTTAAGCTTTCTTCTTTCATCACCAGTAAAAACCTGGGATTCATCTGTAGGCATTGGTTTGGATACTAACAAATCCTTATTGATTTTCTTTTTTGCTTTCGTCCAAAGATTTTCAGTTATGATATTCCTATCTTCATCCGCAGCATATTCCATCACCTGATTGACAATTTCAAACATTCGGCAGAACTTCTTTTTATCCGGCTCATGCTTTTTCATGAGTGATTCAGCCCATTCCCTCAATTCAAGACGTGTAATCTTATTAAGAGGTTTATTAATGATATCTTGACTCAATTCCTCATTTTCATAGTAAGCTTTCCATGAAGCTTTCAAACGCTTTATGTTTTCCTGGTTCCTTGGTGTTTCCTTCCATGCAATCTACTTTACATATAGATTTTTAAGGTTTATATTTTTCTCTGAATTGTCAATGTACCATGCAACCAGTGCTTTCCATAAGCTTTCCTCACTGCAACGGCGTACCTTACGCTTACCCGTGGGCTGGGTGGAATCATCTACTTCCGTGAACCATCCGCTTTTTTCGGTGTGGTGGATTTCATATGGATGCATCTCTTTTGCTTTTTGTAAATCTTTATTCATGGCTAGTATTTCTAGCACTTCACTTTCTTCAATTATAGTATATTTTGCCAAAAATTTCAATGTTTTTGTGGTATTCTGATTGGTTTTATTGTTAATATTATACAAAGTTGTACCTCCTGAATGGAAATACAACTTGTATGATTTATGGATGATGCTATCCGGGGATAGCTTTATGATTGAAATTTCATTGCAGAAATTTTATAGTCTTATTCGTACAAGTTGATTAAAATGTAATTAGTTGCTGTCATCCCAGATATAGGAAACTGGGATACGGATTCCGTCATCTGTTTTCAGATACGGAATATGCTTGTTACGAATCAGGATGAACACATCATAAATGCTTATTTTCCTGATGGCTGCTAACTGCGAAGGGGTTAGCAGTAATGTGATACATTTTTTCATGGCCTGTCACCTTATTCAAAGGGTAAATAAATGTCAGTTGGTTCTACGTTGATGAATCCATCCTTATCCAGCGGCAGAGATAACTGATTCTCATCAACCGTGGGTTTCGTGCGCCTCCTCTTAGGGGGCGGTTTAGGTAGCTGTTCAATCTTTGGTGGGGGTGAGATATCTGCCTCCTGGTAACTGTTATCGTAGTTATCAAATGGGGTGGGGAATATCTCGCCTGTTTCCGTATCGTAGGTTGGTTCCCATGGCGGCATAGCCGTAGGGGAGCGTTCCTGCCGTAACCTTCGGATGGTCTTGGTTACAGGGTCATCCTCTATATAGTCTTCTGGATTTTCAGAGGCAGGATACCACTTCGTTTGAACATATTCATTTTCAAAATCAAACTCTATGTTGGCATCTGGCTTAATCTGTCCTTTTGCAATTACAGTAGAACGTTGCAACCCTTGACTAGCGTAATAGAGGTGCCCCCCTGCCTCGATGACCCCAGAATGAAAAGCCTTGGTTACATATTTGGTCACGTATTTGGAAGTTGCTTCTAAACTTCTTATAGGCTCAATGTTGCAGAAACCAAATTTCTTATGATAAGCCTCCCATTCATATACAGGCTGTCCTGCCTCTAGCTTACGGCGTATGTAGTATGGGAGATGTTCATCCAATGTGGAAAGCCGTAGGTGGGATTCCGGCAGGCCCATAAGGAACCCATGCATATGCCATGCGCCATCCTTATGGTTTTCCGGAATCAGAAGATATCTTATATTTGTGTTGTATTTTGCTCTGTAATTTCGGATGAACCTGGACAAATCCTTACGGAATAGTGGGAGGTTCGTCCTATCGTATTTTTTAGGGTCAAGAGTCAGTGTTATAAAATATTCCCAATCGTTGCAGAGCGCCAGCTCAAAGATTGTTGTACGTGCCCTTGAAAGATTGTTCGCCAGACGTTGGGGAGGTTCTTCCTTATCATCTGGCGGTGATTTATTTGTGGTTTCTACTGTAGATGTAGGATATGTATCATCAGTAGCTGCAATAGGGGGAGCCGGGTCATCCGGGTGGGCCTCCTCCTGGTACTCTTTTTGGGAGAGACTGTCGAAAGCATTGCACAAGCCGGATTGGCGAGTTTTGACTTTAGAGACGGTCAATTTCTTACCATGTCCATTAAAGTCCTTTATCGTGGCTGTAAATGGCTCACGATAAGGCTTTATGTTGGTATAAAGTGGCCTATGGGACTTACCCATGGGAATCACCTCCTTTCAACAAGAACATGTGTTCGATTTAGCTATATCTCGCACTTTATGATACTTTGTCTAGTAATTCACTCTTTTGTGTATCATCCAGCGGTACGGACGGTTTAATAACGGCGGAGGCATAATGTTGGGCCTTTTTGGATTCCAAATCTACATACTCTAATATAGTGTCCACTTCTAAAGAATCATCATTCGGATTGATGCCACCAGCCAAACTACGAAATGCATACAAGGTTTCTGCCTGGAAAACGCCAAAGTCAATCATCTTTTCCATATGTTGAATATCCTTAGACAATTTCTTTAATGCATTCATACATTCCGGATTTCCCGCCAGTTGGGATACGCCATCCTTGGCATGGGCCTTTGCATACCGGATAGTAAACCTTACCGTACCAGAAAGTTTATGGATTTCGTTGTACAGGCCTTCAATATAGTCCTCCCTAAACCACTTCATTTTATGCAAAGCCAATTCATTCAACTGTTCAATATATTTCGGATATGCATCTATGCATTTTCTACAACTTTCAACAAAATAAGTAACCTCTTCTGGGTTTTTGAGGATGGGATAGTAGACCTTCTCCTCCTGGGAATATACTGTTACGTTGTTATTCTCTTTGTTTTCGGTAATCTTCATATTCTTTTTTCCTTTCTAAATTGGGTGATTTGTTACAAAAATGTAAACGCTAAACAATAATTAATTTTCCTCTAGTGCCTCCATGGTGGGGGAGGGGAAGGAATTAGTTGGAATAATACCTTTCGCCAGGGCGTGAAATACACTCATGGTTTGGGATTGGGCTATTGCAAACTCTACCCCCTTCTCAAAGTCCCTAATATCCTTTGCGGCCTGCTTCAACGCCTCCAAAGTATTGGAATCGTGCGCAAGTAAAGACTGGCCATCGTCAGAATGATTTTTTGCATATGACAGCGAGGAACGGACGGTTCCGCCTAGTTTGCCAATTTCATCAAGCAGAATATCGACAAATTCGTTCATATCTTCGGATGTTGCATGGAGGGCTTTAATATTTACCTGTTCCACTAACTTTGGGAATGCTGCTTTGCATTTTTCGAAATTCTCTAAAAAAATCTCTACTTCACTCTTTGTCTTAAGGATAGGATAGTAGGTCTTCCCCTTTCTGGACGGAACTGTATTGGTTGTTTCTTCAATTCTTTTCATTTTTATTTTCCTTTCATTTTGGGGTGGTGGAGGGCTTGGCCCTCCTGATTATTGGTTGCATCTATATAAACGCCAATGGCGGTCAATCATTATATGGAACAAAATTCCGGAAATGAGATTCAAACAGGAAAAATTTATTGTAATACTCATGTAGATATTCCTGCTCAATAAGGGCATCCGGGAATAGTTCCACTAACTCTTCCTTTTTTATCGGATTCCAAAAACTTACAATGACCATCGTGTAAATTTTATATGAGTCATCTAAAAATGGGTTATACTCGCCGTCTTTCAATGGATAGCAGAACGGCTCTGCCATGACACTCCGTAAAAAGAAAGACAGTTCAGAACCTTCTATTACTTTTTCAATACCTTCTTTGCCATAGGGTATCCTACGGTCAAATATCAGGTAGTAATCTGTCCACATATCCAAGGGATACTTTTTTTCATCTCTATATTGGACTGTAAACTCACTATCTATTGCCAATGGGAGTCCTTCTGATATTTCCCTAAATCTTGTCCATGCTTTGCCAAGCAATTCTCTTCTTAATTCCATGAATTGATTATAGGAACTACAAGTTACGTCACCTGGGCCTAGCACGGGAACAAACTCCATCTTATCCAATGCCATGATTGTATCAAGTACCCCCATTGCCACATTCTTGATTCTATTTAAATCTGGGGTCGGTTCCTGTATCCTTTTCTTTAAATCATGATAAATCATACCACATGAACCCATATCCTCCCTTGCCATCCCTACCAGACGCGTATAACGGTTGCTGGATAAACACATAGGGATATCATCGTTGAGCCTTGCAGATATTTTTTCATCACGTTCCTGTTTACGTCTCGGTGGTAACATTTCTTTTCTTTCCTCCTTCAATATATGGCCTGGAGGGCTTGCGTCCTCCATGAAACCAGTGTCATCCATACGGCCTCCGCACAGTGGCGGTGCCGCTGGCGGGCAGAAACGGCTCCGCCTTATTCTTGCTCTTGCCAGACTGCATCCGCCATTCTGCGCTATCGGCCTATGTATTATTACCGACGACAATACCGCCTGTTGACATATTCCGCCATCCAGGGGTCGTTCATCATCCCAAAGTAGGCAATGAATGAACTGCCTGTACTACGTATCATGACAACCCTAAGATTCCTGGCAAGTTCCAGATAAATCAATGGCAACTGCCCACCGTAGTGCTTCACGTAATTACCAAGCTGGGTGTTCATCTTATTTCTGAATCCCAACCCATGCGGGTCGGTATCCGTGTCCAATTTAGGGAATTCCATGGTATAAAACCATGCTCTGCCATCGGAAATCACACCAGAAGGGGCCATCAATGCCACGGCATCCTTGACCGGATGAATCCCTAAATTCCTAGAATTCTGGTTCACCACTGGAAGGACTACTTCACAAGCCGGGAAATATGTGCACTCGTAAAATGCCCTCTTTTCCTGGGCTTTTCTAGCCTCTTTTTCTTTCTTCCAATTATTATTAGCTTCATTGTACCAATCCTTAAAACTCATTTCTTGACCTCTTTCCTTAGATGATTGGAGAGAAATATTCCCTCCATGGGTTTACAGTAACAAATCTTCATCGGCCTCGGTACTATTGGCCTGCACAATGTCAGTTGCCGTTGCGCTGAAATCCACGCCTCCCCGGTTGGTTGCGTATAAACTGACATGCAACTCTAACGGTTTGACTAGGATACCAACGCTAGGCAGCTTGTCCGTATGTGGGACGCTAATCTTTCCTACTACTTTCACCCAAATCGACTTTTCTATTTCTGGGTAAAAGAGACGGCACCGCTGTCCCTTAGTCTTTTCTGTCTTTTCTCCGTCCTTATATTCATACCAAGGTTGGATGTCCTTCAGATACCCCTCTCCTTCGAACAGGCGTTCATAAGGAAGGTTCTTGACTGACGGGTCTAACTGAATCATGAAGACACCTCCTTTCTTTATTTAATTTGTTATTCTTTTCTGAATAGGCCCTCAATTGCATTGGACAGTTCGGAATCGAAACAGTCATATTCTTCACAATTATCCAGCATCACCCCCTCTCCTTCACCTTCATCCCCCTCTGACAGGTTTCGAAGTGTTTCCTCAAACCATTTTTCATAATCCAGGTAATCAGAGGAACCATGAATCGCTTCTTCCTTACTCTGCACATAAGTTTCTTCAAATGTACAGTCATCAAAGGCAACCTTATATGTAATCACGATAATCCCCTCTGGTGTTGAGGTGCATAATACTAAATCATCACTCCAACACTTATGGTCTAAATGTGTTGCAACCGCATGGGCCACTACTGCTGGGATAGCGGTTTTAGGAACTGCTACAAATTCACCGATTCTCTCTGATACTTTTACCTTATTATACATAATTTTTTCCTTCCTTTGTCTTCATTTTTTGTTTTGTGAAGCTTTTTTTGTATAACTGAATGATATCACGATATACAGAGCATGTCAATAGTTTTTCAGATATTTTTTTATTATGAAGTAAAAATAACAATATATCAATAAAAAACTTCATTTATAATATTATACTATTGTTTTATCACTTCCGATGTGATATACTATAAATATAGAAACAGTCAAGGAGGAATTAATAATGAACGCTGATAAAAAAATCTTATCCCGTTATGAATTGATTATTTATGAAGATGGAACGACAGAAACAAGAAGGTTACCACTCGAAGTTATACCAGAAGAGAAAACAGAATCATTTATAGATTTAAGTCATACTACAAGCAGAATAGGACAGATGCTCCTAACCTTAAAATATTTAGTACAACAATTCGACAATTATGAATTTGACAATTTGGATATGTTTTCTGTTTCATCCGAATTTAAAATAGCCATGTCTAAAGCTGGTGATGACTTCGGCGTAGAAGTAAAGAGTGTGTTAGATAAGTTCATACGGCAGACACGTAAAATTAATGGTGAAAGTATGACTATGGATTATTTAAGAGATGTTCTGCACACATATTTGGAAGAACTGGATTCCAACCCAAAACAGATTCTGATTAAGGACATATTAATCAATTCCGTATCAGCAAAAACTTCCAAACAGGATAAACTAGCAATCAACCTATTTTTTGACCAGCCCGCAACCCCATTCATTTTAAAGAATGGAAAGACGGTATAACATAAAAAGAAAGCCCTATTCCAATCACACGGAATAAGGCTTTTATTTTGGGTTCTTTCTATGTTCAATAATATCACTGACCGAACAGTCCAGCGCATCACAGAGAATATCCAAAGTCTCCATCGTAATATTCTTTTGTTTTCGCAATCTGTCTAATGTACCTTTAGATACATTAAAATCCTTGATTAATTTGTAGGTTGGTACTTTTTTGGCCTTCAAGGTGCGCCAAAGAGGGTCATAGGAAATCATGGATGCCTCCTTTCTCTTTCTATAGTATAAATTTAGTAATTAGGATTGCATATGGCTTACATATTGGGCATAATTCTTTTATGGGGAAATATTCCTTTTTCTTACTTGTAAATCATAGTCGCAAGGAGTAAACTACAAAGGAGGGTTACAAAACGAGGCGCGTGATAACAGTCATTCTAATAATTATCACCGTATTGATTTGGTGGTATGGCATAATGAAAATTAGCCTCTTAATCCAGCTATCAACCCAGACAGAATCAGTTATAGAAGCATATCCAGAGCCAACAACAGAAAAAGTCATGAGCCAATGGGAACAAATCCAATGGATGCTGGACGAAGGATTATTAGGAGGGGAAAACTAATATGAGAAGGATTTATAAAACACTGGCAGTATTATCATTAACCGTATCATTAGCAACTATACCAATGACGGCCTATGCATCCCAGTGTTTGCAGGATTCTACAGGCTGGAAAGTTCAGAATGATAATGGAACATGCATCACTAATTCATGGTATCAGTCATCAGAAAGTGGCCTGTTTTATTACATGGGTGCAGATGGGTACATGCTCACCAGTACCACCACGCCGGATGGCTACCAAGTAGGTGCAGATGGGGCCTGGATTCAATCCCAGTCACAGTCACCACAGCAGTCAGAGCCAGTCCAATCTCAACCTACACAATCAAGTAGTAATGATACTATGATATCAGAGGAAGAATTTGACAGAATTTCAAGAGAATTAGGGATAGGAACAGCAGAGGGAGAGACAATCAACAATGCAGATGGAGTTAGTTTAGCTCCAAATGGAGGTTCTTACAACTGGCACCAATAAGAAATAGATAGAGTTTGAAAACACTTGAGATATATTCACATCAGTATACTTCAACTGGCACCAATAACAATTCCAACTTTCGGAATATAATGGAGGAATAAGTTTATGAGAAAAGCAAGCAAATTATTTGCAGTTACTACACTGGCCTTTACGCTGGCACTGCCGTTTACGGCCTATGCAGGAACATGGCAACAAGATTCTACAGGCTGGAAAGTCCAAAATGATGATGGAACCTATCTCGCCAATCAATGGTATCAGAATACAGATGGCAAATGGTATTACATGGGTGCAGATGGGTACATGCTCACCAGTACCACCACGCCGGATGGCTACCA
>JAJQEA010000052.1:0-1697 GCA_021201905.1 Clostridia bacterium | reverse complement strand
ATGCTCACCAGTACCACCACGCCGGATGGCTACCACGTAGGTGCAGATGGCGTATGGTTAGAGTCGAAGCCAGTGGAGAAGCCTTCACAGCCAGTTAAAGAGGCACCACAGCAATCCCAACAGCAAGTACAACCTTCCAGAACTCCAGAAGAGCAAGCCCAGTTAGATGAATTAAACAGATTAATTGAAGAGGGTGGAAAGCGCCAAACATCTACAGACGCTTCAGATAATGGAGGTCATGCAGGCGCTCCATTAGAGGGAGAAATCAATATTGGCGGCTAACACTTATATAGCCATATAATGAAGTAACATATTAAAAGCAACTAAAATACAAATACATTTAAGGAGAGAAAAATAGTATGAGAAAGACAATGAGAAAATTAGTAACATTAGGGATGGTAACTTGTTTAACATTTGCAAGCTGTTTAACATCATTTGCAGGTGAGTGGAAGAAAGACACAGAATACGGCGGTTATTTTTGGTGGTATCAAAGAGATGATGGTTCATATCCTATGAATTGCTGGGAAACCATTGATGGAAAATCCTATCATTTTGATTTTGAGGGGTATTTAGAGACTGACTGTATAACAGAGGACGGCTATCATGTAGATGAAAATGGTGCCTGGATTGAAAGCATACCTCAAATGTCCCGGGAGGAAATGAGCGAATATTATAATTCATTGTTTAAAGAAATGCTCATTGATTGGTATGAGCACGGTATAATATCAAGTGAAGAAGAATTAGAAGAATGTGTAAACTTATATTTCCTTGACCCAGTAGAAGCTGGACTTGTTTTGGATGAAATTAGAAACAACTACTCTATGGGTTCGGCACAATACTAAAAACGATATCTGGGGGCAGTCGTAACTGCTCCCAGTATTATATAGAGAAGGTGCTACAGGAACGGCAACATAAATAAGGCGAAGGAGTATACGGTTATGAGAGCGACAATTAAAAAATTAGTGGCGTTAGGTACAGTGGTATGTTTAACAGTATCATCTTCCATCATCTCATTTGCAGGTGAATGGAAACAGGACGATATCGGTTGGTGGTATGTAAATGATGATGGACAGTACACATCTAACGCATGGCAGGAAATTGATGGTAAACAATTCTACTTCGGTGGTGATGGGTATATGCTTCATGATACAGTATCACCAGAAGGGTATTTAATCGGTTCGGATGGGGCCAGGATATCTTATCATTTATCCGATGAAAATGTACAACAGATAATAAATGAATTTGCTGAATTATATGAAGGAGCCTTTTACATAGACCAAGCAGAATTTGAACAGAATGTAAAGACATTCTTTATAGACCCGGTAGAAGCACAGTATGTCATAGATTTAATTCGTAACAATCATACATTTGTACCAGATACAAGTTTACTGGAAGGTGGCATAGATACAAGTGGCTGGGACTTAGGTGGTGGTACAGTAAAGGTGATGCCATTAGATTCTGACCAGAGCCTTACCCCGGAACAGAATGAGGCAATTAATAACAGTAGCTGGAATTAGCGCCAACTAACCAATCGAACATATATTCTGCTTACATAAAAAATTGAAATAACACACAGCCCCATGATGATAGTCAAAAATCATCAGGGGATAGCCCACCCAATATGCTGGAAAATACTAAAGACAGTGGTCAAGCTGGACAAGGTGTAAAAGCCCTTGTCCAGGCACCCCAATTATGGG
>JAJQEA010000102.1 GCA_021201905.1 Clostridia bacterium | reverse complement strand
AATCAATGGAATTCTTTCAATGGATTTGATATAATGGAGGAAGATTATGTAAAAGGGTGAAGTGATAAGATAAATAGACAGGGCGGCAGGCCGCGCCGGATGGGAGAAGGATGTGGATTTACAATACATAGACATAGGTGTGAACCTGATGGGAAAACAATTTGACAAGGACCGGGAGGAGGTGGTCCGGGATTCCCTTAGGGATGGGGTGGGGCTCATTATAACAGGCACGGATCTGAAATCAAACCAATCAGCGGTTGACTATATAAGGGAGAAAAAGCCTGAGAAAACCTGGTGTACCTGCGGTATCCATCCTCACAATGCCGACCGGTGGAATGATGACTGCCGCGGCAAGCTGGAAGCACAGATTCGCCGTAACCGCCAGAGCATTGTGGCGCTGGGAGAAGCCGGGCTTGATTATGACAGGATGTTTTCCGCCAGGGAAAACCAAATAAAGTGTTTTTCTGATATCCTGGATATGGCCGGAGATTTGGATCTTCCGCTGTTTCTCCATGAGCGGTCAGCGGAGCAGGATTTTATCAGGCTGTTGAAAAACCGCCGTGACTTGTGCAGGAGAGCCGTGGTTCACTGCTTTACCGGCACCAGGGAGACCGCTTACAGGTATCTGCAGCTTGGCTGCTATATCGGAATCACAGGATGGATATGCGATGACCGGAGGAACAGGGATGTGGTGGAGGCGGTGAAGGTAATTCCTCTGGAACGGCTGATGATAGAGACAGACGCGCCTTATCTGACACCTCTGAATATCAGGGGCCTGTCAAGGAGAAATGTTCCCGCCAATATCATGTATGTGGCGGAACGGATTGCCCAGCTTAAGGGTGTGGATGTGGAGACCGTAAAGAAGACCGCCCTGGAAACCACCAGGATATTTTTTGCGGTTTAGGGTGTATCGGAGGAGAGTTTAGGGATGAAGAAAGCGTTGATGTACAGGGTGAGTTATCTGGTGGAAATAGAAGAAGGAGAGGCCGGTGATCGTGAGCTGAGGAGAAACATGGGCAACATAATGTGGGAAAGGCTCCCAAAAGAGGGAATCGCGCTGGATAAAACACATACCGCAGACTGGCAGTCCACAACAGAGCTTCTTCTCGAACCGCTGACCATGAACTGCGGCAAGTGCGCCAGGTGCCGCGGATGGACCACGGACAGGGAAAAGCCGGATCCAGTGGCCGGTCTGTGCAACGGAGCCACGGTAAACGGAGAACTGCTCTGTGACGAGTGCCTGCCAGCAGGTCACAGGTGGGCTTTCTAGAGCGTGTTTGAAAATTCATTCCCGCCATCTGCACGCCCCACTTCGCGGTATATTTGGCCCAAATTCGCTTAACGTAGCCCGCTACGCCGCGCTCATTTGGGCCAAATCTCCCACAAAGTGGGACGCACAGCTGACGGAAAGCAATTTTCAAACACACTCTAGCACAACATTACTTGGAGGTCAGGAGAGAACATGGGAAATAAAAAAGGTACGAAACAGTGAAGACAGGCTGAGCGTATTCTTAAGTCTTGTGCTGCGTCATCAGCCGGAAGCAGCCGGTATTACATTGGACGAACACGGGTGGGCAGATGTGGAGGATTTGATTCAGGGCATCAGTGCCACCGGCAGGCCAATGGATATGGCTCTGCTGGAGGAAATCGTCCGGACGGATGAAAAGGGGCGGTACAGTTTCAATGAAGACAGGACTCTGATACGCGCCAACCAGGGACACAGTATACCCGTGGATGTGGAGCTGACAGAGACAGAGCCGCCTCAGGTCCTTTATCATGGGACAGCAGGCCGTTTTGAGCCTGCCATCCTGGAACAGGGTATAAAACCCATGAGCCGCCTGTATGTCCACCTGTCCGGGGATGTGGAGACAGCCTTAAAGGTGGGAAGGAGACATGGAAAGCCCGTTGTATTTGAGGTGGACTCCGGACAGATGAGCCGAGATGGTGAACCATTTTACATATCGCAAAACGGAGTGTGGCTGACAAAACGTGTGAAACCGGAATACCTGAAACGGATGGATAAAGACAAATAGCTGTAAAAAGTTCCATAACATGAAGGTGATGTATTATGAAGAACTCAAAACGCCGCCGCCGTCACCAGGGGTATATGAGAAGATGGCTGCGGGACGGAGCCTATGCAGGCGGGCATTGTGAACGCTGTAATGAACCCCTTGTCCTTATTTTCAGATACGATGCTGTCTGCTGTCCCCAATGCAACCAATGGGTGGATGAGAAATGCGGCGACCCGGACTGCTGTTTTTGCGGCGGCAGACCGGATACACCGGCAGAAGCATTGCTGTCTGAAGGCCCGTCCATAACCAAGGATTACTATATAAAAAAGTATGAGAAGAGAAGACGGCAGCATTTTAAGGCCAGGGCATCCCTTTCGCCCTCTGGCTGTAGAAAAGGAGGACACCATGAAAATTGAGTCAGCCCATTTGATTCTCCGATCTCCAAATCCTGCAGATGCAGGCATGATTGGGGATTATTATACAAGGAACAGGGATTTCCTTAGGGAGTTTATGCCAGCAAGGCCGGAAGAATTTTATACAGAACACGGACAAGAGGAGCAGCTGAAATGCCAGTTAGAGGAATGGGAATCCGGCAGGAGCTTCCGGTTTTATATTTCACCTGTCAGGGAAGAGAAACGTATCATAGGATTTGTTGCCCTGAACAGTGTTGTGATGAATGCATTTTGTTCCTGTTATCTGAGCTATCAGCTGGATAAAGACTACATAAACCGTGGGCTGACGACGGAGGCAGTGGAAGCAGCGGTGGAGTTTGGTTTCCGGACATTAAGGCTTCACCGCATTGAAGCAAATATCATGCCTGGAAATATTCGCTCCATACGTGTCGTGGAAAAATGCGGGTTTGTGAATGAGGGACTCTCTAAACAATATCTGAAAATCAACGGAGTCTGGGAAGACCATGTGCACTATGTGAAGCTGAATGGGGATATTATGTGATGTATATGCATGATATAACCATTTAGGGTATGTACATACAGGGGACGTCATTCCTCATCCTTCCTTAGCAGCGCCACATAGCCGTCCACGGTTCCTGCGGGCTCATACCCCTGCTCCTGACACTGGGCCAGGATCTGTTCCAGGTCCTTTTCATACCCCTTTCTCAGGTCCACCACCACATAGTCAGCCGGATGGCTGCTTGTGAGCAGGTAGACTTCATCCCGCATGGAAAGCTGGGGAAGGAAGAAGGTGGAGGATTTTACAGAGGCATCCCGGGGAATCTGTTCCAGAAGGCTTCTGGCCTGGGCGGCCTCCCCGTGGTGGCGATTAAACAGGCTGGCGTAATTTGACTTGCTGTACATCACGCCCCCTGTGAGGACGAGACCGCACAGCAGGCCGCAGGCGCAGACGGCGCCCGCCCGGCCGTCATATCCCGCGCGGTGTTTGCGCCTGTGGCCGAAGGTATGTTTCATATCACGGAAATTCACCAGTGCCAGATAAATGAGCAGGACCCCGGAACCGTAGGTGTACTGGAAATAGATGGAATGCTGGTATTTATAATTGGACATCAGGTTGATGAGTACAAAGGGGATGAGCAGGGGCCATTTCTGCCAGTCCTTTGTCATGAGCGGAAGGAAACCCAACGGAAGGAGCATTTCAAGGAAAAACAGGATTTTATCCTTTACCGCAATCTGGGACAGCACATAGGCCGGATTGACCAGGATGGTCTTAAACATACTGACTAAGCCAAGGCGCTTGTCCGATATGAAATTGTCAAACCGGTTAATCATGGCTCCGTCCCCAAACCGGTTGATATACCAGATAGCCATGCAGAAATATGCGCATGACGCCAGAAAGACAACAGCTCCCAGGCGGTACTGTTTTTCCACAGGAACAGGTAAAGTCCTATACAGGCTGCATAGACAGGCGCGTCCTCCTTGACCATAAGGAGAAGGGCGGCAGAGGCCAGCATGGATTTAAAATGACCTGTTTCCAGAAAGTACATGCACCAGAGAATGATGACGGCCAGGAATTTGTTTTCATGGAAATCGTAAAAACATCCGCCCATAAAAGCCGGATAAAAGTAGTACATAAGACCGAAACACAGGGTTTGCAGGCGGGTGAATCCAAATGCCCTGGCTAAAAGACACAGGGGAAGCATTCCGCTTATGACAACGAGGGACTGGAGCACCAGCAGGGTTTCCGGCCGGGGGACTAATCTGTAAAAGGGCAGCAGCAGGTAAAAGACAGGCGAGAGATGGACAGCAAAATGGGATAAAAGCCCGTCGCGCTCACAGGTGGTCGGAGGGGACAGGCCTTTATCCATATAGTAATACATCTGTGAAAAAATTCCGAAATCATAGGCCGAAGCGTAATTCAGCCGGTACCGCAGCACAGTCATGACGGCGGTGAAGGAAAACCAGACAGCCGCAACGGCGGTGAGGATTATCAGCAGCCTTTTTCCGGTCAGCCATTGTTCCATGGTTTTTATCATAGTATGAGCGTTTCCTTTATCATCAGGGTGGCAATGTACATGAGCACGCTGGGAATCAGGGAAAAATGAATCCGGCGGCGGGCAGAGGGAAGGACACAGGGAATGGCCATGCAGAGAAAAATTCCAAGCCAGATGCCAAGGAAGCTTTCCAGCGGAATCTGTCTCACAAAGTCCAGCGTCACAAAGGGTACATGACTGGCCAAAAGGAACATGGTATTGGTCAACAGCCAGCTGGCAATGGTCAGTTTTCCAAGGCAGCAGCACAACAGAGCCGGCTGGGAATCGTGTTTCATCGTTCGTATCATAAGGTTATCCTCCTTTAAACTGTATAGTAATCATGTGGTTGGAAAATGTAAAGATGGGGGAAGCAACTGTAAGAAAAATTAGAAAAACCTTAATAAAATCCGCCGTATCCGGGAGGTAGGTTAGATGTGGAAAAAAGAAAATAATGAGTGGGGCTACATACTCCCCATTGGATATACAATACTGATGACCCTGTGCGCGCCTCTGCACATGATGCTGTTGGAGTGTGCCTTAAGGCTGGCAGGCAGCGGCGACTCGGAAAGCAGTTCCTGGCTGGGCCTGGGCCTTTACGGGACAGGGGTGCTGATTTATCTTATAGCGGCCGCCTGTCTTGGAATCCTGAATGTGGTCCGATCCTTCCAGGCATATCAAAAAAAGGACATCCGATATTGTGTGAACGGGATGCTGATTCTGAAATATGGAATGGTCCTGTTTTTTATCATCAATTACGTGGTCCTGGCCATGATCGTGCTGGCGGGGGGACTGGCTGCCTTTGTGGGAAGCAGGGGAACCATCCTGTTTGCCCTTCCCTTCGTGCTTCCCGGGATCCTGTTCTTTATGACGGTTTTGGTGGTTGGCACATGGCTGGTCATGGTTCCGGGCGCATGTTACGGTGTGCAGGTAATCCGCCTCAGCTATGGGGAGAAGAAAATGGGGATGGGAGCCGCCCTGCTCCACGGTTTTCTCCAGTTCAATTTTCTGGTGGATGTGCTGGACGCCATGTACCTGGCTGTGAGAAAATGGGGAATGGGGAAAAAGAGCTCCGTGGTTATAGGCATACTCTATGGGAGCGCCGCGGCAGGGCTGATTTGGATCATGGCAGGCGCTGTGAACTGATTGGGTTCAGGTCCACCAGCACCAATTCCGGAGGATTACAAATACGGGGAAGCCGGTTGACGCACAGTCCACGGCTGACAATCAGGGAGGTGGATCCCAGGGTATACTGTCCCCCCGCGTACCGGGGAAAGAAGCCCTGGTGAGGCGCCAGAAGCCCGCCGGGGCAGCCGGGCATACGGACCTGCCCTCCATGGGCATGGCCGGCCACAATCAGATCAAATCCGCTGTCCCTGTAATATTTGGTGAGCTCCGGCCGGTGTGACAGCAGGATGGAGTAGACGGACAGGGAGGTGCGGGAGCAGCAGCGCCAGAATTGCTCCTTCCATCTGGAATCCAGTTTGATGGAGTGGTGGGAGTCAGTAAATGCATGGGGGTCATCCACCCCGCCTATGATCAGGGGCTGCCCCTTGATGGTTGTGCGGATGGTCTGGCCTCCAAGGACAGTAACCCCATATCTGGTGAACATGTTCTTGATGTCGGGTATCTGGTGTATCCAATGCTCATGGTTTCCCATAACATAATAACAGGGGTATTGTCCCTTCAGGCCTTCTAAAAGCAGTAAAGTCCCCTTGTGGGGGACTTTGTGGTCGGCAATATCGCCTGCCATGAGAACCAGGTCGGGCCTGTGGCTGTGGAGGGCCTTAAGAAGCGGCTCCTGTGCGCTGCCGTATATGGTGCTGTGCAGGTCTGTAATCAGCGCTGCCCGCAGGGGTTTTGTCAGCTTTTTTGAGTATTCCCCATAACGGCTAACTGTAAGGCCGCAGTAGAATGGGTTTACAGCATGTGTTTTTTTCTGCATATCAGGCTCCTGTTTACTCATCATCGGACATCTCATAGGGCAGCAGCTCTGCCAGATAGTGTTTTTTCCTGAGAGCCTCCTCTATCTCATCCAGTATCTCCGCCTGCTCGGCGCAGACGTGGTGGAAGTGGTAGCCGGAGGTGACATTCATGAGCGGGGTGGATTTTCCGGTCTGTATATTGTTCATGAACAGCTGCACGTCCCGGCGGTTCTTGATGTTTAGGGGGGGGGGGCTGACATTTTCCCGTATACCCGGTGATTGACCATGACATCCGCCACGGTTCCGCCCAGGTCCACGATGGTGACCAGTTCATCCTCGGTCTGCTCATTGGTGTGGCAGACCTTAAAGAGACGGGACGGGTGTTTGGCTTCATTGAGAACATACCCGCGGGCAGTGGAGAGAATGGGATAGCCCATGGTGCGCAGGAGGGCAATATCCTGGACCACCACCTGGCGGCTGACGCCGGTTTCCCTGCCAAGGGCTCCTCCGGATAAAGGGGCGGAAGCCTGCCTCATCATATCCAGAAGCTTCCTGCGTCTCTGCGTTCCGTTCATTGCACACTCTATTTTATTCCCTCCTGCAGAACATAGTCACGGTTTAATCTGATAACACCTTCAGGTGCTTCAGGCTGATATCCAGAATCGGGGCAGAGTGGGTCAGCGCGCCGCTGGATACATAATCTACGCCCAGCTCCGTAATGGTCCGGATGTTTTCTTTTGTCATGTTGCCGGAACACTCTGTCTTGGCTCGGCCGTCAATATAGCGTATGGCTTCGGCCATCTGCTCCGGCGTCATGTTGTCCAGCATGATGATGTCGGCGCCGGCGTCCACTGCCTCCTTCATCATATCCAGGTTCTCTGTCTCCACCTCAATCCTGCGGACAAAGGGGGCGTATGCCCTTGCAGCGTCCACCGCCTCCCTGACGCCTCCGGCTGCGTCGATGTGGTTATCCTTTAAGAGCACGCCGTCGGAGAGGTTGTAGCGGTGATTCTGCCCGCCTCCCATCCGCACCGCATATTTTTCAAAAATACGCATGCAGGGAGTGGTTTTTCGGGTGTCCAGAAGCTTTGTCCCTGTCCCCTCAAGCAGCTGCGCTACGGTATGGGTATAGGTGGCTATGCCGCTTAACCGCTGCAGGTAATTCAGGGCCGTCCGTTCACCGGACAGAAGGACGCGCACATCCCCTGTGACGGTACCCAGATGCTGGCCTTTCTTTACTTCCTCCCCGTCCCTGACATCAAAGTCCACCCTGGTTTCCGGGTCCAAAAGGGTAAATACGCGCTCAAAAATCTGTAATCCGGCAATGATGCCGTCCTCCTTGCAGATAAGCTGTACCTCGCCTTTTTTGTATTCAGGCATGACTGCGTTGGTGGACACGTCCTCACTGCTGATGTCCTCCTCCAGGGCAAGACGTATGTATTTGTCAGCAACAAGCTGCATGGTAATTGGATTCATAATGGATTCTCCCTTTCTGGCTGTTCTCTATTCTTTTTGCGGCTTTCCCGGCAAACACCAGGCTCTCCAACAGGCTGTTACTGGCCAGGCGGTTCTTGCCGTGAACCCCGTTGCAGCTGGTTTCGCCTACTGCGTACAGATGCTCCATGGTGGTTCTGGAGTCCAGGTCCACCCACACGCCACCCATGAAATAATGCTGGGCAGGCACCACCGGGATGGGCTCCTTTGTAATATCATAACCTTCCTCAAGACAGGTTTCATATATGTGGGGAAAATGTTCCTGTATGGTTTCCCGGGACATGGGCGCAAAGGACAGCCATACATGCCTGCTTCCCTCTTTTTCCATCTCAGCCTTAATGGCCTGGGACACCGCGTCCCTGGGCAGCAGTTCATTGACAAAGCGTTCTCCTTTGCCGTTAAGGAGCACGGCTCCTTCGCCGCGGGCTGATTCTGAGATGAGAAAGGACCTGCCGGGCTTTTCCGTGTAAAGGCTGGTGGGGTGTATCTGGACGTAATCCAGGTGCTCCAGTTTTACGCCATGCCTGCGTGCAACGGTCAGCCCGTCACCTGTAAGACAGGGAAAATTAGTGGAATGCTGGTAGAGCCCTCCGATGCCCCCGGTGGCCAAGACCATGTCCCGGGCATGGATGGAGAGGGGGCTGCCGTCCCTTGTCCTGGCCAGGATGCCGGCGCAGGCCCCGTTTGCTGTCAGAATATCCGTCATGACCGTGTACTCCATGATATCCACATTGGGGAGAGCGGCTGTTTGTTCCTGGAGAACCATGGTGATGGCCTTGCCGGTAATGTCCTCATGAAAACAGATTCTGGACCTGGAATGGGCGCCTTCCTTTGTATATTTTAAACTACCATCCGGGTTCTTGTCAAATTTTACTCCCAGCTCCAGAAGATGCCCGATGATGGCGGGGCTGGTGCGTATCATCAAATCCACGCTTTCCCTCCGGTTTTCGTAATGACCGGCTCTCATGGTGTCCTCAAAGTATGGCTCATAGTCATCCTCGCCCCGGAGCACACAGATGCCTCCCTGGGCCAGCATGGAATCACAGGTATCCATATCCTCCTTGCATATCATCAGGACATGGAGGTCCTTCTGAAGGTTCAGGGCAGTGTAAAGCCCTGCCACCCCGCAGCCGGCGATCACCACATCACAGTATATATGTTTTGTCATTTCCTAATGCCTCCTTATGAAATCCAGCGTCCGGCAGCTACCGGGCCAGATTAAGCATTTGCTCCAAAGCCCTGCCGGCCGACGGGACATAGGCTTCGGGTACGGATGCCTGGTTCTGTCCTGTGCGCAGGACATGGATGATTTTGCCCAGGGTTATCTTTTTCATATCCCCACAAACTGGTTCTGTGTCAGGAAAATAAAATTGTTTGCCCGGATTCTGGCGTTCCAGCTCATGGCGCACACCATTTTCCGTGCAGATAATGAATTCCCGGGAGGCGCTGCCGGCGGCAAATTTGAGGATTCCGGTGGTGGAACCGATATAATCAGCCAGCTCAAGTACCTGGGCATTGCATTCCGGGTGGGCCAGTATCTGGGCGTTTGGATGGATTTCCTTTAAGGCGGATACCTCCATGGGAGACATCTGGTCGTGGACAGGGCAGCAGCCCTTTACGAACATCACATGTTTTTCAGGGACCTGGCTGGCCACGTACCGTCCCAGGTTCTTATCCGGGATAAAAAGGATGTCCCGGTTCGGCAGGTTCCTTACAATCTGGACCGCATTGGCAGATGTGACGCACACATCGGACCAGGACTTGATTTCGGCCGTGGAATTGATGTAACAGACCACAGCAAGGTCAGGATACTCCTTTCTGTATTGCTCCACCTCCGCCTTTGTTACCATGTGGGCCATGGGGCAGTCTGCCTGGGCGTCGGGCATCAGGACCACCTTGTCCGGACTCAGGAGCTTTCCACTTTCTCCCATAAAGGAGACCCCGCAGAACACCAATGTCCTGTTGTCAAGACCGGCCGCCACCTTGCTCAAATAGAAGGAATCTCCTATGTAATCCGCCGCTTCCTGTACCTGGGGATCCACGTAGTAATGGGCCAGGATGACCGCGTCACGATCTGCTTTTAACTGCTCTATTTCTTCCTGCTTTGTCATAATTTCCCCTGTTCTGCCGGCAGAGTGGCACCGGCTTGTTTCATTTGGCTTTCTGTTTGTGTCTGCAACAGTATAGCACATATATTTACATGTGACAAGACACATTGAAGGCTAAATTTACCACCGTCAAATTTTTCACGAAGTAACACCCCGGAATAAAACCCCGGAATAAGGCGGTCCGCGTAATTGTAAGGATTATTAAAGAAAAGTTCAGCACTGGAAAAAGAGGATATGGTAAAATTGTGGTAGGAATTATGACGGACGTTTTCTGACGCGGCGCCGCGTTCCAAAAGGAGGATTCGTATGAAAAAAATCCACGGAATATGGACGAACAGAAAGGGACTTTGCAGAATACCAGTCAACAGGATAATCCCCCCGGGGCTTGCGGCCTGTCTCATGTTTATGGCTGTAAGCCTGGCGGCCTGCCAATCAGCGGCCAGCGGAACCGGGGAACAGAAGGAGAACAGCGCGGCTGTCCGGGAACAGGACGGCGCGGAACTGACGGAAGGGGAGGAAAATGCCCCGAAGGGGGAGCCTGCCAAGGATACAGAGGCCGGTCAAAGACCAGGGGACACGCCGGGGACACCGGCCATGGGAGATGGACAGGAGACGGCTATGGCGGAGAAGGGAGGGGACAGTCCCGCGCCAGTGGACCGGTGGCAGCTGGTTCCCGGATACGGTATATGCAAAAAGGGAGAACCGGCCCTGTATGTATTGGACATGGCCGCAAGCCAGATGAAAACAGATGAGGAGGGAGTCAGTGCCAGGCTTCTTTCTGCGGTGTACCAGGATAACGTGCTCAGCGTCAGGGTGAAGCTGAGGGATGACACCGTGACCCTGTTGCCGGACGAGAAGGTAAAGGAGATTTTGAAACAGGAGGAGGAAAACCTGAAAAAAACAGGAACAGGGGATTTACACAATTTGGGATGACAGCTATTTCTGCATTGACAGTGAAAAGCATATTTACGGCCGCAGTGCGTTCCGGGACAGGATGCAGGCGGAAAAGAAGGCGCAGAAGGAACAAGGCGCAAGGGCGGTCGCCTTTGACCGTATTAACGGAAAGGGAATGGCCGGGCTGGGCTTTGCCCGGCAGCAAAACAGCATCTCCTACAAAGATAATGGAAAGGGCGGCTACTATATATCCCAGGTGTCGGAAAAAACCATAGGAAAGGACCTGTTTACATTGGATAAGCCGGAGGGTGTCTATGAATTCTGGCTGGACGGCTTTAAAGAGCCCATGAAAATCGTCTTTAAGAGGGCGCCTGCCTATGATTCGCTGGAGGATATAAAGGGAATGGTGGAACACGAAGGGTTTTACGGGATGGCAGAGGGGAGTGCGGAAGAGGACGGTCTCAGGCTTACCACCTATACCTATTCACAGGATGGGTACAGAATCGGATTCAGCCGGGGAAAACTGATGGCCACGCTGTCAGACGGAAGGACCACAGAACTGGTGCCTGTGCTGGGGGAGCAGCTGACCACATCACTGGACCAGCTGTCCGGCATCCAGCCCAGAAGCATTCAGGAGACACTGTACAGGATTCCGGAGGGAGCTGCGGTTACGGAAGCGTCCCTGCATGCGGAGAAACCCGTTGTCATATCGCCGGAACAGGGACCGGTGTTGGAGATACCTGTTTCCAGGGAGAGGCAGCCTCTGGATATAGTGGTGGAATTCAGGGACTGCAGGATATATCTGAATGGAATCAGTCCTATGGATGAGCTTTACCAATATGGCACGGATGAAAACGGGAACCCTCTTACCAAGCATATGGCCTACATCGATGCCAGGGCAGAGATGGGGGACGCGGATAAGAATCTGTACTATGTAAATGCGGTGCAGCCTGAGAAAGGCCAGGAGGGCAGTTCCAATGACCCCTTAAAAATGGTATACGCAATGGCGAATATGGAAGGGGCGGACCAATATAATGCGGGAGAGCTGGCTGGATTCAAGGCAGTATACCAGGAGGGGGAATCTGTCATCCGGCTGCAGCTTCAAAGACCCGCCTACGGATGGAACCAGGAATTTGTTCTGCCGGTACAGATGTGACCGGATAAAAGGAGGAGACGGTTTGCAGAATCATATCAGGAAGATTATCCTGTTCCTAAGTACAGCCGCGGCCATAGCGGTACTCACAGGAACAGCCGGGTGCGGCCAGGTTCCCCAAAGGGATACCGCTGAACGGACTGAGACTGCGTCTGCTGTTACGCAGACCGGAGCAGCTGCGGATGTCACGCAGGCGGAAACCGCCGCAGCTGCCATAGAAACAGAAGCCGCCATACAAGCGGAAACTGCCATAGAAACAGAAGCCGGAACAGACAGCCTGCCGGCTGGGAATACAGAGGAGTTTCTGCCCATGGTATATGCCAAAGGCAGACTTTACCGCCTGCTCAGGGAGGCGGAAGCCCCTATGGGCGAATCCGGCTGCATGTCAGGGCATATCCGGTCCTCGGTGGGACCGGAGGAAACACCGGCTGTGGAGGAACAGTCTAATTTCGGCCATGAGGGCAGGCCTTACTGTCTGGATGAGGAACATGGCTGGCTGGATGTCCAGGCAGAGGATAAATGGATGCGCTTTACTGCAGTGGATCTGACCGTGAAGCCGGCGGACCTGGACAGGATGTCCGACAATCTGAACTTATTGGGGGCTGACGGGATTGAGCTGAACTATGCGGACCAGGGGCAGATTGTGTTCCACAGCTTTGCCGGACTGTTCCAGTGTGTAAAAGCAGGGGAAGGGTGGAAGATAAACAGGACCCTGGATCTGAACAGCCTGGGAGCCGGAGCAACCCAGGGAGACAATTTTTCACTTATCACGGCGGATAAGGACGGGGCGTTCATATCCCCGGAATGTTATTCGCCCAAACCGGAGATACCGGTGATATACCGGTATTTATTCGATGATAACCGTCTGGAGCTCAAGGGGCGGTTTGGGGATAAACCGGACTCCGTCATGCAGTGGAGCCATTCAAAGGAGGCCATGGATATCAGGGAGACTATCCGGCAGAAGCTGGGACAGGAAGCCCTGTGGATATCCAATCTGTATCCGGTTATGGATATGGATGTCAACGTGTACGGGTTCATTACATTGGGGGACGGCGGTCTGGAAACCCTGGGGTACGGCCGTTACTGGAAGGATACGGACCGGCTTGAACATGAGGCTATATGGCGTCCTTAAAAGGAAATTTTTTCTTCTTTTTTTCTTAATTATCCGGCCGTGCTATTGATTTTGCCTGCTGCGTGTGCAACAATTTACAGAAGGATTCAGGGCAGGTATGTCTGGACCGGTATCATTATGGATATTTGAGAGGAATATAAAATGAGAAGCAGAAGAAAACGGAGAAGATCAAGGTCGGTTATTATCATTCCCCTGGCTATGGTGTGTCTTGTGGCCGCTGCTGCGGGCATGGCATTTGTATGGTTCGCTAAGAGGCAGGCCGGTGTACGCCAGGCCCCGCCGGATGAGCGGTTCATGGAGTACACGGGATACCTGACTGAGGGAAATTACGAGGCCATGTACCAGATGCTGGATTCCAAAAGCCGTATGGACATCAGCCAGGAGGATTTTATCACCAGAAATAAGAATATATACGAGGGTATCGGCGCATCTTCCATCCGGGTGGATATTACCGGGGTGGAGGAGAAGGAGGAGCAGGGAATTCAGACGGTCAGCTATGAGACCAGCATGGACAGCTCCACGGGCCCCATCCATTTTTTGAACCAGGCGGATTTTAAGCTGGAGGCATCCCCCGGGGCAGCCGGGACAGAAGGCTCTGAGGGTAAAGGGGCAGGAAAGAAAAGGAGCGGAACGAACGACGAAGAATACAGGCTGATCTGGAGCGACCGCGTCATATTTCCCAACCTGAGCTGGAACGACAAGGTAAAGGTTACCACGGATAAGGCCGTAAGGGGAAGTGTCCTGGACCGGAACGGCGTTATGCTGGCCGGAAAGGGCACCGCATCCATGGTGGGACTGGTGCCGGGAAAGATGAGCCGGGATGCGGACAAGTATTCAGAGGACGACTTAAACCGGCTTTCAGAGCTGTTGGGCGTTTCTGCTGACAGCATCCGCAAAAAGCTGTCGGCCAACTGGGTCAAGGATGATTCCCTTGTTCCCCTCAAAACCTTAAAGAAGGTGGATGAGCTCAAGCTCCAGTCCCAGGCTCCGGAGGATGACAATGTACAGAACAGGGCGCTTCAGGATGAACTTCTGACGATTCCGGGCGTCATGATAACAGATACGCCTGTCAGGTATTATCCCCTGGGCGAGAAAGCGGCCCATCTGGTGGGCTACGTGCAGAATGTGACGGCAGAGGATCTGGAGGAGCACAAGGGGGAAGGATATCTGTCCGACAGCGTCATTGGCAGGAGCGGCATGGAAGGCCTGTTTGAGAAGGAGTTAAAGGGACAGAACGGCCGCATTATATCCATTGTCACGTCCCAGGGAGAAGAAAAGCAGGTTTTGGCAGCCATTCCCAGAATTGACGGCCAGGATATTACCCTCACCATAGACAGCAGCCTGCAGGGGATGGTGTATGATGCATTTGAGGACAGCAAAAGCTGTACAGTGGCCATGAATCCCCACACGGGAGAGGTTTTGGCCCTGGTGAACACCCCCAGCTATGATGACAATGACTTTATCCTGGGCATGTCGGAGGAAACATGGGCCGGGCTGAATGAGGATGAGAGAAAGCCCATGCTGAACCGTTTCAGGCAGCGCTTTGCCCCGGGCTCATCCTTTAAGCCCATCACAGGCGCCATCGGCCTCACCACAGGCGCCCTTACGCCAGATGAGAATTTCGGGGAGGGCGCGGCAGGTTTAAGCTGGCAGAAGGATGCGGGCTGGGGCGGATATTACGTTACCACCCTTCACGGCTACAGCCCGGTCAACCTTAAAAACGCCTATATTTACTCGGATAACATATACTTTGCAAGGGTGGCCCTTAAAATCGGCAAAGAGGATTTTATGGCAGGGCTGGACCGTCTGGGCTTTAACCAGAAGCTTCCCTTTGAAATTTCGGTGGCGGAATCCCAGTACTCCAATACAGACCAGATTGAAACGGAAATCCAGCTGGCGGACAGCGGATACGGCCAGGGCCAGGTGCTGGTAAATCCCATCCATCTGGCATCCCTCTATACCATGTATCCCAACCGGGGAAAGGTTCTGAAGCCCTATCTTGTATACAAGGATACACCGGAGCCGGAGGTCTGGATTGAGGATGCCTGCACACCGGAAACAGCAGAGATCGTGGAGGACGGAATGAAGGCTGTGATCCGTTCGGAACACGGCACCGGACACGCTGCCATGCGTTCAGACATCACCCTGGCCGGAAAGACAGGAACGGCTGAGATAAAAGCATCCAAGGAGGATACAAGCGGCACGGAGCTGGGATGGTTTGCCGTGTACACGGCTGACGCGGACACACAGAAGCCGGTTCTCATGGTCAGCATGGTGGAGGATGTAAAGAACGCCGGAGGAAGCGGGCTGGTGGTCAGAAAGTCCAGGGATGTGCTGGGAGCCTATATACCGTCGGGACAATAGGACAATCCGCAGATAGAGACATATACTATAAGTGAGGAGGGAATAAACGGAAACAGTGTATGGGGGGATTGGAGGGAAAATCAATGCCTATGGATTCATTTTCATCAGAGGGGATTTTACGGCGGCTCATCCGGCTTCCCTATCTCCCGCTGTATGTGGGCGTACTGAACGCGGCGGTGGAACTGGATGTCTTTTCAGGACTTACCCAGCGTAAGAGCGCCGGGGAGCTTTCAGAGGAGAGAGGGTGGAATGAGGATAACACGCGGTATTTCCTGGACGCTCTTTACTGTCTGGGATTTATCTGGAAAAGGGATGGGATGTACTGTAACTGCAGGGAAACGGACCGCTACCTTGTAAAAGGCAGGCCGGAATATATTGGCGGCCATCTGGCCTTTAACTGTGCAGAGGAATGCATGGGATGCAGGGATATCAGGAGGCTGGTTGAAAACGGCCCCGGCGGTGATGGCGGAACGGAAGGACAGATGGCCTTTGAGGAGTACGTACAGAGCATGCGGGAGTCTCAGATGGGCTTCCGCCAGACTGAGATACAGGGAATGGTGAGAGAACTGCCGGAATATCCGGGGATCCGGAAAATTCTGGATTTAGGCTGCGCCACAGGGCTGCTGGGCCTGGGCGTGATTGGGGAACGCGAGGATATATCCGGGGTTCTCTATGACCGCCCCGCGATGGAACCGGCAATCCGGGAGTCCATCCGTCTAACCGGCCTGGAAGGGCGGGCGATGCCGATGACAGGGGATTACCTGGCGGATGATATTGGGGAGGGGTATGACCTGATTATGGCCATAGCCACCTTAAGCTTTGTGGAACAGGAGCTGGCCGGCCTTATGAAGAAGCTCCATAAGGCTTTAAATCCGGGCGGCGTGCTGCTTTGCTATTCAGAGGGAATCGAGCGGGATGGCTCAGGCCCCTGGGATATGATGCTGGGCTGGCTTCCGTACAACATGCAGGGATATGACCTTGGTGTGAAGAAGAATGAAATAGCGGAGGCTGCCATGGCAGCCGGCTTCAAAAGCGCTGAGAAACGGACCGGGATTTATTCCACGGGCAATGTGGATGTGGATATATTCAGAAAATAACATTATGAAAAGCCAGATATGGAAAGAACTGGATACGAAAAAGCAGGGAGGCTGCCGTTGTTTTGCGGATACAGCCTCCCTGTTTCTGTGTATGGTATCCTGAAAACACAGTGAAAGTCATCATGAAAGTCAAAGCATCAGGGTTGGCAACAATTTTCTGATATGGTACAATAAATAAAGCTGTGTATTATTTGAAAAGAGGGAAAGTAATGTTCACTCAAAGGAAAATTCTGGTTGTGGAAGATAATGAAATAAACCGTATGATGCTGGGTTCCATCCTTTCAACGGAATATGAGGTGCTGGAAGCGGAGAACGGACAGGAGGCCCTGGAGGTGCTGAGAAAACACAGGGATGCCATTGTGCTGATTTTGCTGGACATCATCATGCCTGTGATGGACGGGTATACCTTTCTTGCCCGCATGCAGGAGGATCCGGCGCTGGCATCCATACCGGTCATCGTCACCACCCAGAGCGACGGTGAATCCGATGAAGTGACAGCCCTTTCCCACGGGGCCACGGACTTTGTGGCAAAGCCCTATAAACCCCAGGTCATTTTGCACCGTGTCGCCAGTATCATCAAGCTCAGGGAAACGGCCGCCATGATAAATCTGGTACAGTATGACCGGCTGACCGGACTCTACTCAAAAGAATTTTTTTACCAGCGTATAAAGGAAACCCTGACCGCCCATCCTGAGCAGGAGTATGACATCATATATTCCAACATAGAGAATTTTAAACTGGTCAACGATATATTCGGAGTTCCAGCCGGGGACAGGCTCCTTGTCAATGTGGCCGCCATGTTTTCCAGGCAGGTGGGCAGAGGGGGAATCTGCGGACGGATTAATGCGGACCAGTTTGCCTGTCTTTCAGAGCGCCGTTTCGACTACTCTGAACAGCTGTTTGTGGAGGCTGGCAATCAGATTAATGCCATGTCCAACGTGAAAAACATGGTGATGAAATGGGGGATCTATCACATTGACGACCGGTCCATATCCGTGGAACAGATGTGTGACCGCGCCCTGCTGGCAGTCCGCAGCATCAAGGGCCAGTACAGAAAACATTTTGCGGCTTATGACGAGGCCCTGCGCAGCAGGCTGCTTCGGGAACAGGCCATCACGGACAGTATGGAGGAGGCCCTGATTCAGGGACAGTTTATAGTATACCTCCAGCCCAAGTACCAGCTGAAGGATAAGAGACTGGCCGGGGCGGAGGCTCTTGTACGGTGGATACATCCGGAATGGGGCTTCCAGTCGCCGGGGGAATTTATTCCCCTGTTTGAGAAGAACGGATTCATTACACAGTTGGACCAGTATGTGTGGGACCGCACCTGTGCTTTTCTGCGGGACTGGGACAGGAAAGGGTATATGCAGATTCCCGTATCCGTGAATGTGTCCAGGGCGGATATCTACAACGCAGACCTTGCAAATATCCTTCTGAGGACTGTACATAAATACGGCCTGCCGCCGTCACGCCTGCACCTGGAGATTACAGAGAGCACTTATACGGAGAATCCGGGACAAATTATCGATACGGTAACCCATCTCAGGGAGCTGGGCTTTATCATTGAGATGGATGATTTCGGAAGCGGGTATTCTTCCCTGAACATGCTGAACCAGATGCCCCTGGACATACTGAAGCTGGATATGAAGTTCATACAGAGCGAGACCGCCAAGCCGGTGAACCAGGGTATTCTGCGCTTTATCATGAGTCTTGCGCGGTGGATGCACCTGAGTGTGGTGGCGGAAGGCGTGGAAACCGAAGAACAGCTGGAAAGGCTCAGGGAAATCGGATGTGATTACGTTCAGGGCTATTTTTTTTGGGAAGCCTATGCCCGGGGATGTCTTTGAGGAGCTTATAAAAGAGATGTCCCAGACAGAGCCAGAGGAACAGGTGAATCAGGAACAGGAGCCTGGGTACGGCGCCGGGGATTTTCTGTGCAGCGCCTGTTTCATGGAGGACAGACAGGAATGCCAGGAGTGCCTGGAACCCTGGGAGAGTCAGGAACGCCAGGACAGCCTGGAGCAGAAGCTGGCTGACATGAATGAACGGATGGAGGTCATAGTCAATTCCATTCCTGGAGGCATTGCCAGCTACCGGATCGAGGATAACCGTTTCATACCGGAGTATTATTCCGACGGCGTCCTTGCTGTTTCCGGTCATACCAGGGAAGAATTCCAGACGCTGGTGGCCCACGACGCCATGGACATCATATACGAGCCGGACCGTGAACGGGTACTGGCGGCTGCCAAGGCGGCAGTCATAAGCGGTGACGTCCTGGACATTTCGTACCGTATGCGCCATCGGGACGGGAACATCATATGGATTCACCTGAACGAGCGGCGTATGGGGCCGTTGTCGGATAAAATGAGTTTTTATGCGGTGTTTACCGGTATGTCGGCGGAGGCCCGTCTCTTCCAAAGTATTGCCAATGAAACCGTGGACAGTATCTATGTAATCAGTAAGGAAAATTATGATCTGCTCTATGCCAATGAGACAAAAGGCCCGTTTGCCAGGGGCCAGAGGCGTCTGGGACTAAAGTGTTATCAGGCATTACAGGGAAATACGTCCCCCTGCAGTAATTGTGTGATTAAAAATTACCAGTCCGGCGGTAAGGATAACTCCATGATGATTACCAGTCAGGGAAGGTTTTACAGCGCCCGGTTTTGCGAGACAGAATGGAATGGTATTCCGGCCTATATCCAGTATGTCAGGGATGTCACGGAGGAAGTGGAGACGCAGAAAGAAAAGAAGCGGCTGGAGCAGTATTTCCAGACCGTGGTCAAGAACCTGCCCGGAGGGGTTGCGGTGATCCTTCGGAAAAAGGATGGGACCATGAGGCCGGAATTTTTGTCGGATGGCTTTGCGGCAATGACGGATATGGAATATGAGGAAGCGTGGGACATGTACCGTGAGGATGCCATGCACGGGGTACATCCCCAGGACCAGCCGTATGTAACCGGGCTGATGGAGGAGTATGCCTTTGGCGGCTCCGGCAGCAGGGAGATTGTGTACCGCCTGAAAAAGGGCCGTGAGGAGGGTCGCTATATATGGGTCAGGAACCGGTTTACCCTTATCGGGGATGATGAGGGGAATGAACGGATTTATGCCATCTACTATGACATAACAAAGGAGCGGGAGGAACAGGAGCGGCTGCGGTCACAGTACAGGGAGCTTCTGCTTAAACATTACAGGACGCCGGGGCCCAATGCGCTGATTGTGGGGCATTACAGCATTACCCAGAACAAGATACTGGAGATCATGGACCGCACGGATTCCGGGCTGATGGAAGCCTTTGGATCCAACCGGAAGCGGTTTTTTGCCGGCATTGCCGGATTCATTGGAGATGAAGAAGAAAGGCGCGCGTACATGGCGGCCTTTGTGGATGCGCAGGGGGTGAACCAGGACTTTAACTGTTTCATCAAATTTCCGGGGGATTCTTACGGGCGCTATGTCCGGTTTAAGGTGGATTTGGTGGAGACGCCGGACACGGATGACATTACGGGTATTTTTATTGTGACAGATATCACGGAGAAGGTTATTTCAGAGAAAATCCTTCACCGTCTGACCGTGGTGGGCTGTGATTTGGTGGTGGATGTGGATTTGTTCCACGACAGCTACACCGTGCTCAACAGCGGCAGGGAGGCGGAGGATGTACCCATGCCTTCAGGCTGTCATTCCAAGCAGATTGACTACATGCTGAAAGAGCAGGTTGTTCCCAGGGACAAGGAGCAGGCCGCACGGATGATGGAGCCTGGCTATATACTGAAGCGGCTGCAAAGGGAGGAGTCCTATTCCTTCCACTATTCAATCATCGGTGAAAAGGGCGACATTCTGACAAAAAACCTGACAATCTCATCCATTGATTTGCGTCTGGGACGTATCTGCATGGCCAGGACCGATATCACGGATTCCATGCGGGAACAGCAGGGAATGCTGAATGTGGTAGCCTCCGCCTTTGAAATCATGGGCTTTGTGAATATTCATAACAGACGGTTGACCATGTATACCAGACAGACCGTACAGGAGAACCTGTCGCCCTATCTGTTAGATGATTACAATGATTCCGTGGAGCGTATTGCCGATTATTATGATATTGGGGACGGAAAAGCCTTCGTCCGTAAGCAGTTTAGCCTGGACACCATGGTGTCGCGCCTGGAGCAGGAATCGTCCGGGTATGATTTTGTGGCGCCATATGCAGTGGGGGAGGAGGTCCGGTATAAGCAGGTCAGCATCCTGTGGGGTACAGAAACCACAAGATGGTCTGCATGGTCCGGGCGGACGTGACAGACATGCTGGCGGAAGAACGGCGCAAGAAGGATGAGCTCAGGGAGGCACTTGTCCTTGCGGAGGAAGCCAGCCGGGAAAAAGCGAATTCCTTTCAGCCATGAGCCATGACATCCGCACCCCCATGAACGCAATCATAGGAATGACGGAGCTGGCTGCGGCCCACATAGATGATAAGGAACGGGTGGCGGACTGTCTGAAAAAGATATCCCTGTCCTCCGGGCACCTCATGAGTCTGATCAACAATGTGCTGGATATGAGCAAAATCGAGCGTTCCAGACTGATTCTCAACCGCATGCGCATATCCCTTCCATCTCTGGTGGAACAGATTGCCGAAATCATGGAGCCCCAGGCGCGCAGCCGTGGTCTTGAATTTGAGGTACAGCTCAGCGGGATTGTCCACAAAGAGTTTTACGGGGATACCCTGCGTCTGAACCAGATTCTCATCAACCTGCTGGGCAATGCGTGTAAGTTCACGCCGGAAGGCGGCAGGGTCAGCTTCTGCGCAAAGGAGTGCGGACCCGCCCAAAGGGAAGGATGGATTCACTACCGCTTTACGGTCAGCGATACGGGAGTTGGAATCAAAGAGGAATTTTTGAAGCATATGTTTGAGCCGTTCAGCCGCAGCAGAAATGACAGCTGCGTGGAGGGGAGCGGACTGGGCTTAAGCATTACCAAGGGCCTGGCAGACCTTATGGGAGGGGAAATCCGTGTCAGGAGCCGGGAACACCAGGGAAGCACATTCCAGGTGGATTTAGAATTTGAGCCGGCCGGGGACGAAGAGACCGGAATGGAAGAAGGAAAAGACGGGGAAGCCCTGTCCGAATCCGGTAAGCTTGCTGGTCTCCGGTTTCTGATAGCCGAGGACAATGCCATCAATGCGGAGATTCTCTGTGAGCTGCTCCATATGCAGGGGGCGGAATCCGTTGTACGCACAGACGGGGTAAAGGCTCTGGAGGAATTCAAACGCAGCACGCCGGGGACATATGACGCTGTGCTGATGGATATTCAGATGCCGGAGATGAACGGGTATGACACGGCCCGGGCCATCTGCGGTCTGGTCAGGGAGGACGCAGGGGGGATACCCATTATAGCCATGACAGCCAATGCCTTTGCAGAGGATGTGCAGGCGGCCCTCAAGGCCGGAATGACAGCCCATGTGGCAAAACCCATTGATGTCAATGTGATGGTTGCGGCGCTGTTAAAGGCCATAAGAGGGAATACCTGATGGGCTGCCGACCTGATAATACGGCTTTGCATAACAACATACCTGATAAATAACATAAAGGAGAAACAGAGGAATGAAACCGAATGAAACTACAGGAATGCAGGAAATCATGTACCGTCTCAAGAATGCAGGGGAGCTTTATGTCCTGCTTTCCATGTGTACTGGGGAGCCCTATGTGGTCTGTGACCAGGAGACATATGATGATGAAATCATAGTTTTCTTTGACGCCCAGGCAGCTGTCAGGGAGGCAAAGGAACAGATGGAGGCAGGAATACCTGTAAGGCCCATGAAGCTGGAGAACAAGCAGTTTTTGATGTTCTACACCAGTCTCTATACGCTGGGAGTCAATGCGCTGCTGGTAAAAGACGGAGAGAGGGACTGCCTGATTCAGCTGCAGGACTTCGTGAAGCGCAACAAGCAGCAGGGGCAGGAGTCCGGGGAGAAGATATGGGTGGAGAATCCGTCCCTCCATCTGACCA
This sequence comes from Clostridia bacterium, assembly GCA_021201905.1. GTDB lineage: Bacteria > Bacillota > Clostridia > Lachnospirales > Lachnospiraceae > Enterocloster. Next base: position 1,252 of record JAJQEA010000102.1, on the reverse strand, counting down.
TGTTGTATTACATGCAAGAGCTGAGAAGAAAACCGGGCCAGGAGAATCTTCCGGAGATCCGGGAGTGGCAGGATGAAATCACCAATGATTTCGGCAAGGGCAGTTTCATTGTTCCTGTGGAGAAGGAGGGAAAGGGGCTGGCGGCTGTCAAGGTCAATGAACAGTTATTCCAGGCCATCTTTACAGATATCTTAGAGTTCCAGAAGTTTAACAGGGAGGGAAAACTCCGTCCCCTTGTGGTGACGGCTGATAAGATACCACAAATCATGACAGAAGAGGCCAAGGGCATGATTCTCAATCCCATGGGAGTCAGGATGCCTTTGCAGATTAAGAAGGCTTCCGGCCAGCCGGTTCAGAATGCGTAAGGCATGAAAAAAAAACTCAATGCATTTTGAGCTCAAGGGACAACTGATCGAAATCCTCCGGTTTTTCCTTTGGCTTATCAAGGGACGTGACCTTTTTTGATATCTCATTCTGTGTTTTGTTATATTCTTCCTTGGCGCGTTTAAGGATGGCGGCCTGGCCTTCCCGGTATGTATTCTGGTACCAGTAAATGAGAAGGGATTCGTCTGTGGTCAGAAGCTTGGTGACAGACGCTCCTGCCTCATCCGGGCGCAGTGCGGCGGCAAGGGGTGTTTCCAACGGAATGTCAAAAATGGAATGGACGAAAGTGCCCAGTGCCTTTGCAATGGATTCCATATGCACCATCTTATCCTTTTGGTTTTCTCCGTTTATAATCCGCTTTAAGGTGCTGGCAGGTATGTGTGTCTCCTTTGACAAGGTGGCCTGGGTCATGCCCTTTAAATTCATAAGTGCAATCAGTTTTTCGTTTTTCACAGTAAGTCCCCGTTTCCTGGTAATCCCATATAGTATCTGTCTCAAACCCCAATGTATAACATTAAAATACCTTTCATGGATAATTCTACCATATTATTTATATTTCTTCAAGGAACGACATTGATTTAAGGATATTTTTTCTCATGTGATTTTTTCTCATATACTTTTTGCGGTTTTTGTTTTTCGCTATTTTTTCTCACGGCGTTTTGCGCAATTGTGACATATTCTTTCAATTTCTTTAAATCCATGGATATCACTTCTTAATTTGTTTACAATAGACAGGCTGGTCAAAAGCTGGCTGCATAAAATACACGGGAGACCAGAACATATGTCAAAAGATACGAAAAAGAACAGAAAAGGGACGGGCAACAGAATCATTAAAACCAGGCAGGCAAAGAAGCGGGAGGAAGATGTA
>JAJQEA010000381.1:6633-23866 GCA_021201905.1 Clostridia bacterium | reverse complement strand
AATCGTAACCCAGGTCGGTGACAGACGGGATAATGTCCTCCTTCTTTTCCTTTACCAGGTATTCATTGAAGCCCTTGATGAAGGCCGCGGCCTCGTCGTTGGCCGGTTCCGCCTCGTCGAAGAAGGTGGAGAGCACTACGCCCTCTGAGTCGGCTCCTGCGTTTTCGATGATGGTGGAGTTCTCCCATGTATCGCCTGCAGCGATGGTGGCTGTAATTCCAAGCTCCCTGGCCTGCTTGATGATTAAGGGGGCGGTGGTGATGGAGGATGGAGCAAAAATAATGTCAGGATCAGCTGCCTTTATGTTGGTCAGGATGGCCTTGAAATCAGTCTGGTTTGTCTGGAACTGTTCCTCGCTGACAATGCTGCCGCCCAGCTTGGCAAAGGCATCCTTGAAATAGGAACCAAGACCTGAGGAGTAGTCATCGCCCAGCTGGGTAATCACGGCAGCGTTCTTGGCGCCGTTCTGGTATGCGTAATTAGCCATAACAGTGCCCTGGAATGGGTCGATGAAGCATACGCGGAAATAGAAATCATTTCCCTCGGTTACCTGGGGGTTGGTACAGGAACAGCCGATGGCCGGAATCTTGGCGTCCGCGAAAATCTGTCCGGCAGCTATGGACACGCCGGAACCGTAGCTTCCCAGCACCACGCTGACCTTCTCGCTTACCAGCTTCTGGGCGGCATTGACAGCCTCGGTTTTATCTGATTTGTTGTCTACCTCAACCAGCTTGACGGTATATTCTTCGCCGCCTATGTTGACGGTGGGGTGCATTTCCCTTGCATAGCGGATACCCAGTACCTCCTGGTAACCGCCGCCTCCGTTTTCTCCGGTGGTTGGCTCGAATACGCCGATTTTGATGACCTTCTCGTCTGTTTTCTTGCTGCCGCACCCTGCCAGGGCGCCGGCGGCCAGACACGCCGCCATGGTGACTGCTAATACTTTTCTGATTCTCATAATACATTCCTCCTGTTTCATTGAATTTATCCTGGTCCAGTTTGTTTTTGTGTGTTCACCTCACAAAGACAACTGTCCTCAATAGGAAAACAATGAGTATATTATAACAGAAATCAGAAAAATTTCAAGAAAATTTGAGAAATACTTTATATTTTAGTGCCCGGGTTCCGTTTGGGGAGCTGATGGAAATGATTTTTGTAGGCCCGAAGAAAGGTGGAATAGTGGCTGAAGCCGGAACGGAAGCAGGCATCCGTGGCGTTTACCCCCTCTCCAATCAGGTCCCTGGCGTAAAGCAGGCGTTTCTCGGTGATGTAAGTCCCTATGGTGCATCCTGTTTCTTCCTTGAAAATGCGCATCATATGGTATGGGCTGATGCAGCTTACGGCGGACAATGCCCCGATGCTCAGGTCCTCGTCCAGATGTTCATTTATATAGGATATAAGGCCGGAGACCCGGTAGTTTAAGACGCCTGTGGGAAGGTACTGGGCCTTGTCGTCCATGGCGGCCCTGTTTAACTCCACCAGAAATTCCAGGCATAAAAGGCGGCTCATGAGGGAACCGGCAAATTCCTCCTGCTGCCAGCTCTGGGAGCGCTCCAGCCTCTTTAAAAGGGACAGCATGTTTACCCTGACCTCATCCTTGAGCCTGAGAACATTAGAATGGCGGTAGGCTGCCGTGGCAAAACACCGGTCCAGGGAATCTCCGTTTTCCCCGTGACGGTCCAGAAAATCCTGGGACAGGTAAAGTATCTGCCGCTCATAGGGCTGCCCCGGATCCACCTCCGGCCGGTGAATCTGTCCCCGTCCCACCAGCACCATATCAAAGGGGTGAAGGGTGTAGGTACGGCCTTCTATGACATAGTTCACCCTGCCCTCCAGCAGCACCATGATTTTCAGAAAGTCATGATAGTGGAATTCATAGCTGGGGCTTACCTTGTCTTTTAAATGGAACAGCCTGAAGTCCTCCCTCAGGAATCCCTGGCGTTCAAATGCAGGGGCGTCGTCTGTGATGGGCATGGTACCGTTACCTCCTTCTTTGCATGCTTTGTCTGCATGTGATGGGTTTATAATTTGAGTATAAAATAGATACAGCATTATTTGCAATATAAAATAGCAATATATCTATATTTTTATAAAAAATGCTTGATAAAATAATTATATATAGTGTTGATCGTTTTATTAAGATACTGCGTCAAGGCAGATATGGAGGATATCTATATGAGGATTGTAGTGGAAAAATATCATGGACTGGGAAATGATTATCTGGTATATGACCCCAACAAAAACAAACTGAAGCTGACCCCTTCCAATGTACAGCTCATGTGCAACCGCAATTTCGGGGTGGGGGCTGACGGCATTCTGGAGGGACCCATTCTGGACGGAGAGCAGATTTCCATGGTGGTGTGGAATCCGGACGGCAGTGTTGCGGAAAAGAGCGGCAACGGCGTCCGCATTTTTGCCAAATATTTAAAGGATGCGGGATATGTACAGAAAAAGGATTTCACCATTTTGTCCCAGGGCGGCGAGGCCACCATCCATTATCTCAACGAGGAGGGCACCCGGTTAAAGGCGTCCATGGGAAAGGTTTCCTTCTGGAGTGACGATGTGCCGGTGGAGGGCCCCCGCAGGGAAATTATCAACGAGACCATGGTGTTTGGCCGGATTCCCTATCCGGTTACCTGCCTGTCCATCGGCAATCCCCACTGTGTTATCCTTATGGATGAGATTTCAAAGGATTTGGTGTGCAGGATTGGAAGGTATTCTGAAAGCGCCAAGCAGTTCCCGGAGAAAATCAATACCCAAATCATGAAGGTACTGGACCGGACCCATATCCAGACTGAGGTATACGAAAGGGGAGCAGGCTATACCCTGGCTTCGGGAAGCGGCTGCTGTGCGGCCGCGGCCGCGGCTTACCGTCTGGGGCTTACGGACCCCAAGATGTTTGTACAGATGCCGGGAGGCACCCTGGAGTTAGAGATTGACGGGGAAGGCGTGGTTCACATGACCGGCGATGTGGGATATGTGGGGACCATCAAGCTGGGAAGCCATTTCACAGAACAGCTTCGCGCGTTAAAGTGATATCAAAAAAATAGAGGAAATTCATTGACAAATGAAATATCTGCTGATATATTTTTTATAACAAAAAGCAGGGGTAAGGGAAGGTTGACGAGGACGTCTTAAGGGGCGCTCTGTCCCTGCCCGGTGGATTTTAAGGAGGCGGGAGCATGGTAAGAGGTTCCCGCCTCTGCGTGTTTGTGGGTATCACAGTTTGCAAGAGAGGGAGATTAATATGAGCAAATACAGTAAAGAGGACATCATGCGTATGGTGGAAGAGGAGGATGTGGAGTTTATCCGCCTCCAGTTTACGGATATCTTCGGAATGCTTAAGAATGTGGCCATCACTGCCAGCCAGCTTGAAAAGGCATTGGATAACCGCTGCATGTTTGACGGCTCTGCCATTGAAGGGTTTGTGAGGATTGACGAGTCGGATATGTACCTGTATCCGGATTTGGATACCTTTGAGATATTTCCGTGGAGGCCGCAGCAGGGCAAGGTGGCCAGGTTTATATGCGACGTGTATAACCCGGATGGAACCCCCTTTTCCGGTGACCCCAGATATGTGCTCAAACGGGCAGTGAAGCGGGCTGAGGATATGGGATATGTGCTCAATGTGGGGCCGGAATGTGAATTCTTCCTCTTTCATACGGACGAGGAGGGGAGGCCCACCACCAGCACTCATGAGATGGCGGGATATTTTGACGTGTCCCCCATTGACCTGGCGGAAAATGTACGCAGGGATATTGTGCTGAACCTGGAGGAGATGGGGTTTCAGGTGGAGGCCAGCCATCATGAGATTGCGCCGGCCCAGCATGAGATTGATTTCCAGTATACGGATGCCCTTCGGGCCGCGGACAATATCATGACCTTTAAGATGGCCGCCAAAACTATAGCAAAGCGCCACGGGCTCCATGCCACCTTCATGCCAAAGCCCAGAGAAGGGATGAACGGTTCCGGCATGCATATCAATATGTCCCTGTCAGACAAGGAGGGCAGGAACCTGTTTGCGGATGACCAGGACGCTTTGAGGCTGAGCAGGGACGCCTATTATTTCATGGCCGGCATCCTCAGGCACATGAAGGCAATGACCATCCTGACCAACCCCCTTGTGAACTCCTATAAGAGGCTGATTCCGGGATTTGACGCACCGATTTATATTGCCTGGTCCCCCACCTCCAACCGCAGTTCCCTGATCCGCATCCCATCCCCCAGAGGGGAGAGCACGCGGATTGAGCTGCGATGCCCGGACTCTGCCATGAATCCGTATCTGGCACTGGCAGCCTGCCTGTCGGCCGGCCTGGACGGGATTGAGAAGAAAATCGGACTTCCCGCGTGTGTGGAGGGAAATATGTTTACCATGGAGCCGGAGGAGCTGAGGAAACGGAATGTGGAGCGGATTCCGGAGACCCTGGGGGATGCCATTGAGGCATACAACGGGGATTCCTTTATGAAGGAGGTTCTGGGAGAGCATATTTATACAAAGTATCTGGAGGCCAAGGAGCAGGAATGGCGGGATTTCCGGGCCCAGGTAACGGATTGGGAAGTAAGCCAGTATCTGTATAAATATTGATGGCGCCGGCAGTTGTGAATAAGGTTTTACCTGGAGGTGGGACATGTGACTAACATCATCGTAGCGTTCTCCAAGCCAGAGGATGGGAAGAACATAAAAAGCATACTGGTCCGCAACAGTTTCCAGGTAGTCGCAGTCTGCACCTCAGGAGGTCAGGTTCTGTCGGCCGCGGACTGCCTGAACGGGGGAATCGTGGTGAGCGGTTACCGGTTTGAGGATATGATGTACGACGAGCTGCACCAGTGCCTGCCGGGAGATTTTGACATGCTTCTGATTTCATCGCCTGCCAGGTGGAGTGGACAGTCCCCGGACAGGGTCATCTGCCTGCCCATGCCCCTGAAGGTCCACGATCTGCTGAATACCCTGGAGATGATGGTGCAGGCCCAGGAGAGAATCCGCAGAAGGAGAAGAAGCAGGCCCAGGGAGCGCAGCAAGGAGGAGCAGGATATCATAACAGAGGCAAAGACACTGCTGATGGAGCGGAACAATATGACGGAATCGGAAGCCCACCGGTATATACAGAAATGCAGCATGGACAGCGGCACCAATCTGGTGGAGACAGCCCAGATGGTAATCAGCCTTATCCATGTGTGATAGGGAAGGGAAAATTTGAATGGAATGCCTGTAACACGGCAGGATGGAGACGGATATGGAATTTACAAAAATGCAGGGAACCGGCAATGATTATGTGTATGTGGACTGTTTTAAGGAGACGGTGAGGGATCCGGCAAGGACGGCGGTCTATGTGAGCGACCGCCATTTTGGCATCGGGTCGGACGGACTGATCCTCATATGCCCCTCCCGGACAGCGGACTGCAGGATGGAGATGTACAACGCGGACGGTTCCCAGGGAATCATGTGCGGCAACGGCGTGCGCTGTGTGGGAAAATACGTTTATGACCACGGTCTGGTGGATAAGGATAAAAGAACCATCACAGTGGAGACACTGGCGGGAATCAAGACGCTGGAGCTGGAGACTGAGGACGGCAGGGCGGTATCTGTCACCGTGGATATGGGGGAAGCAGCCCTCACGTCCCGGCTGCCGGAGGACATCACGGTGGACGGGAAGCAGTACAGGTTTGTGGGAATCAATGTGGGGAATCCCCATGCAATCTACTATGTGGACCAGGTGGACGGTCTGGATTTGGAGCGGATTGGACCGGCCTTTGAGAAGCATGAGCGGTTTGCGCCTGACCGTGTGAATACGGAGTTCATTCATGTGGTGGACCGGAAACACCTTGATATGCGGGTATGGGAGCGTGGAAGCGGTGAAACCTGGGCATGCGGCACAGGGGCCACGGCCAGCGTCATGGCCTCCATCCTCATGGGATATACGGAGGATGAGGCGGAGGTGGCTCTGCGCGGCGGAAAGCTGGTAATACGGTATGACAGGGAGTCCGGCCATCTGTTTATGACAGGGCCGGCCGTGGAGGTGTTCAGGGGCTCTATTGACATACCGGAAGAAATATATTATGATTGATGAGGCGAATTTCATCCATTAATACTTTAAAGCGAAAATGTTTACTATACACTCTCAGGAACCAGACGCACGACGGCGTGCGTCCTGGTACATCTTTTGCGGCACACAGGCGGTCATGGGAAAGACATGGCATGTCCTGCGGCGAAAGGCGTATCCGGTTTCTGGGGGTGTTTTCCTATTTAACAGAGACAGAGGACAGGAGGAAACAAACATGTTTAAAATCAATGAGAATTATTTGAAGCTGCCGGGCAGCTATCTTTTTTCCACCATTGCAAAAAAGGTGGCCGCATATGAAAAGGCCAACCCGGACAGGCAGGTCATACGGCTGGGAATCGGGGATGTGACCCTTCCCATTGCCCCGGCCATTGTGGAGGCCATTCACAGGGCGGCGGACGAGATGGGACATGCAGAGACATTTCACGGCTATGCGCCGGATTTGGGCTATGCCTTCCTGCGTGAGACGATTGTGGAAAAGGACTACAAGTCATGGGGGTGCCATGTGGAGGCAGACGAGATATTCGTATCGGACGGAGCCAAAAGCGACTGCGGCAATATCCAGGAGATATTCAGCGGGGACAGCTGCATTGCGGTGTGCGACCCCGTATATCCCGTGTATGTGGATTCCAATGTCATGGCAGGCCGCACAGGCAGTTATGATCCTGCCACGGGCGTGTGGAGCAATGTGATTTACATGCCATGTACGGCGCAGAATCATTTTGTGCCCGAGCTTCCGGAGGAAACGCCGGACCTGATTTACCTGTGCGTGCCCAATAACCCTACAGGAACCACCCTGACCAGGGACCAGTTAAAGGTGTGGGTGGACTACGCAAACAGGGCAGGGGCCGTAATTCTCTATGACGCTGCTTACGAGGCATATATATCCGAGGAGGATGTGCCCCACAGTATATTTGAGATTCAGGGAGCCAGGACCTGCGCCATTGAGTTCCGCTCCTTCTCAAAAAAAGCCGGATTCACAGGCGTGCGCCTGGGATTTACCGTGGTTCCAAAGGATTTGAAATGCGGGGATGTGACGCTCCATTCCCTGTGGGCCAGACGCCACGGCACCAAGTTTAACGGGGCCCCCTACATTGAGCAGAGAGCCGGGGAAGCCGTATATTCCGAAGAGGGCAGCTGTCAGGTCATGGAGCAGGTGGCGTGCTATAAGAGAAATGCCAGGGTTATCAGTGACGGGCTTAAGGAAGCGGGCTACACTGTGTTTGGCGGAGTCAATTCCCCCTACATCTGGCTTAAGGTGGAGGACGGGATGGACAGCTGGGAGTTTTTTGATTATCTTCTGGAACAGGCCAATGTGGTGGGGACACCGGGAAGCGGCTTCGGGCCCAGCGGCCAGGGTTATTTCCGCCTGACGGCCTTTAACACCTATGAGAATACGGTGGAGGCTGTTAAACGGATAAAGGCCCTCGGCCATAGAAGGGTGGATGTGGACGAAATTTAGTTCCAGGTTCAGTCAACATTTGTCTTACTTTCACATATGGTATAATGTAGAGTCATATATGAAGGAGAATCTGGTATGACAGATGTTACAAGAGTCATAATTGATGCCGGCCACGGCGGCGAAGAACCGGGCGCTATGTACGACAGGCGCCGGGAAAAAGACGATACCCTGCGGCTGGCTCTTGCCATAGGAAAGATATTGGAAAATAGTGGGGTAGATGTGGTATACACCAGGACTACGGATGTATACGACACACCTCTGGAGAAGGCCCAGATAGCAAACCAGTCCGGGGCTGATTATTTTGTGTCTATTCACCGCAATGCCTTCCCCGTGCCGGGAGGGGCAAGCGGCGCCATGACGCTGGTGTACCAGGATGCAGGCGTGCCTGCCATGCTGGCGGATAATATCCAGCGCAATCTGGTGGAAACAGGGTTCAGGGACCTGGGAGTACAGGAGCGTCCCAGACTGATCGTGCTGCGAAAGACACAGATGCCTGCTGTACTGGTAGAGGTGGGCTTTATTGATAATCCGGAAGACAACCGGTTTTTTGATGAGAATTTCGATGCCATTGCCCAGGCCATCGCAGACGGTGTGCTGGAAACCATCCGGCAGCAGGAGGCGAAACGGCCTGAATGTTATCAGGTCCAGGTGGGAGCCTTCCGCACCAGGATGCCCGCAGACAGGCTGGTGAATGAGCTCCAGGCAAGGGGCCTCCCGGCCTTCCTGGTTTACGACGACGGGCTGTACAAGGTGAGGGTCGGCGCCTTCCTCAATATGGACTATGCGGTGCAGATGGAGAGGAACTTAAGAAGCATGGGCTACCCCACCGTGCTGGTGAGGGAACGGGCCATATACTGACATTCCCCTGTCACCAGTTCCAGCGTCCGTAGCGCAGTGTGACGGAGGCAATGGTTTTTACTAACTGGTCCGACATCTGGCCGGGAAGCAGGCGCCATTTCCAGTTGGTGCCAACGGTGGATGGGGTGTTGATGCGACAGTCATTGTCCAGGCCCATGTAATCCTGGAGGGGAATGATGCACATTCGGGCCTGGCTGCGCATAATCAGGCTGATGAAGGACAGGTGCAGACGGCTTGCGGGGGTGCAGCTGTCACAGAGATAATCTCTGGCCAGACTGCGCTCATGGGCCATGATGGAGGCATACCATCCCCGGATGGTTTCATTGTCATGGGTGCCGGTGTAGGCCACGCAGTTTTCAGGGTAATTGTGGGGAAGATAGTCGCTGGCACAGCCGGAATCCCTGGAATCAAATGCAAATTCCAGCACCTTCATGCCCGGAAATCCGCTTTCCCTTACCAGCTGTCTGACTGAGTCTGTCACATATCCCAGATCCTCGGCAATGATTTCCTTTTCTCCCAGCCTGTTTTTTACCGTGTGGAAGAAGCCGATTCCCGGTCCCTGCTCCCAATGGCCTCCAATGGCAGTGGCGGAACCGGCCGGGATGGAATAGTACTGGTCAAATCCCCGGAAATGGTCGATTCTCACCACATCATACAGTTTGTAACAGTAGGCCAGCCGGGCCAGCCACCATTCATAGCCTGTGCTGCGGTGGTATTCCCAGTGGTACAGGGGATTTCCCCAGAGCTGTCCTGTGGCGGAGAAGCCGTCAGGAGGGCAGCCGGCAACGGCGGTGGGCCGATTGTCACTGTCCAACTCAAAGAGCTCGGGATGGGCCCATGTGTCGGCGCTGTCCATGGCAACATAGATGGGGATGTCCCCTATGATGCGGATTCCGTTGGCATTGGCATAGGCTTTTAGTTTTTTTCCACTGCTGGATGAATTTGAACTGGAGGTATTGGTGGAATTCTATGTCGTAATACAGCTCCCTGCGGTAGTAATCCAGGGCGTTCTGCCAGCGCAGGCGGATGTCCTGCGCCCACTGGGTCCAGGCGGTTTGGCCGAACCGGGCCTTTACTGCCATAAAAAGGGAGTAATCCTCCAGCCACCATCTGTTTTCCTCCATGAATTTCCCAAACTCCGGATCAAGGCTTATATTGCTCCTCTCATAGGCTTTTCTGAGCAGAAGAAACCGTTCTTCGTAGACCTTTGCATAGTCCACGGAATCCGGCCGGCTGCCGAAGTCAGCCCTGCTGCATTCCTCCTCTGTGAGAACGCCCTCCCGGATAAGCTCCTCCAGGCTTATGAAATAGGGATTGCCTGCAAAGGTGGAAAAAGACTGGTAGGGGGAATCACCATAGCTGGTGGGGCCCAGGGGAAGAATCTGCCAGTAGGACTGGCCGGCCTCCTTTAAACGGTCCACGAATTCGTAGGCCTCCTTTGAAAAGCAGCCGATTCCGTATCTGGAGGGAAGGCTGGTGATGGATAGTAAAATTCCGCTTTCTCGTTTCATTTCTGTTTGCTCCTCATTTTTGCAGGCATTGCCCTGTTTAATATTCTGTGATGATTCCAAAGTGGTCTGATACAATGGGGCCGGATATGCCGTCGTATATGGTTTTGGAGGAAATAACCGGCACCCTGCGGCTGGTCCAGATATAATCGATGCGCATTCCCGGTATCTCTCCCTGTTCCCTCCATCCGTCAATGGCATTTGCCACCGTGACGCCTGAATCCCTGGAGGCAGCCAGGTCGTAGGCGTCAAACCAGCCTGAGGCCAGAATCAGATCCCGTCCCTGGCCCGTTACATGGGCAGGGGAGTTGAAATCCCCCATAAGCCACAGCTGTTTTCCGGATAAGGGGGCCAGGACGCTGGATATGCGTTTCCATTGTCCTTCAAAGGGTTCCTCGGTGTCATTCCACCAACCCATATGGACGCTGTAAAAAGATTCATCTCCGTATTCGGTCCGGGTATTGATTCCCAGTATTTTGCGGGTCTTCCAGTTTTCATAATCCCGGATGCCGGTGATGTAAAACTGGCTGGTCCCCAGTATGGGAGTACGGCTGAGGACGGCCAGACCCTCGTCGTATATTCCGTATCCTGCCTTGGCCGGGGTCCAGGTCCATTGATAGGGAACACCGGACTGAGCCAGGAGCAGCGCCAGGTTAAGGGCGTGGTTGTCTGCGCGGATAACTGCGCGGGGAGCGCAGGGGGAGTCCGGGCTTACGTCTATGGCGCGGCAGGGGACGTAGCCGGATTCCCGCAGCCGGCCGGGAGCTGCGGGGAGGGCCTCCCTGGACTGGTTGACCTCCTGGAGGGCGATGATATCCGGTTTGATTTGGACAAGGGATCCGGCAAAGGCGGCGAGCTTGGACTCATATTCCGGTTCCGCCAGACTGTGTGTGTTAAGCGTCATTATTTTTATATTACATGCCTCCGTCGGCCTGCTTACAGTATATCATTGATATCGGATTTGAGCACATCTGCTTTGGGGCCGTAGATGGCCTGGATGCCGCCGTCCTTTTTAATCAGTCCCATGGCGCCCTCCGCCTTCCATTGGGGTAGTTCGGCAACCTTATCCACGTCCTTTACCGTGACGCGCAGACGGGTCATGCAGGCGTCCACCAGGACAATGTTATCCCTGCCGCCCAGGAGGGCGATGATGCGCTCTGCCTGGCTGTTTCCGGTTGATTGGGATCCGGTCTGGCCCTGGCTGCTCTCTGGCGCAGAGTCGTCGGTATAGTTACCCAGTCTGCCAGGGGTGGCGAAGCGGAATTTTCCTATCATAAAATAAGCAATTGCGTATCCTGCGGCGAAGAATACAGCCACGCAGATGATAAAGTTCACCAGGTCCCCGCCCAGTCCTGCCCGGATGGACATGGGAACCCGTGTCAGGAATTCCAGGTTGCCAAAGGAATGGAGCCTGAGGTGGATGAGGCCGGCCATGGCAAAGGCGCATCCCTGGAGCACTGCGTATACCAGGTACAGAGGAAGGGCGCAGAACATGAACATGAATTCCAGCGGCTCCGTGACACCTGTAAGAAATACAGCCAGCACAGTGGAGATGAACATGGAACGGTAATTGTGGCGCTTATCCGGGTCCACACGGCGGTACATGGCCAGGGCAATGCCCAGAAGGAGCCCTGTGGCGCCAATCATCTGTCCAACCTTGAAATGGGCAGGGGTGATGGTGGCCAGCAGATTCTGGTATCCGGCCATGTCGCCAGCGTCCTTAAGGTTGATAAGGTCAGTTGCCCAGGCCAGCCACAGGGGATCCTGTCCAAAGACCTGGGAACCTGCGTTGACCCCTGTAAGGATGGTGTAAGTGCCTCCGAAGGAGGTGTAATTCATGGGTATGGTCAGCATGTGGTGCAGGCCGAAGGGGAGGAGCAGCCTCTCCAGGGTTCCGTAGATAAAGGGGGCCAGCACAGGCGAGGTGGAGGAGGAGTTGGCAATCCACACGCCGAAGGAGTTGATGCCGGTCTGAACCACAGGCCAGACGATGGCCAGCACCAGGGAGATGATGACGGACCAGAGGATGACCACCATGGGCACGAAGCGTTTGCCGTTAAAGAAGGCCAGGGCATCCGGCAGCTTCCTGTAATTATAGTATTTATTGTAAATGACTCCGTCGGCAAAGCCTGATATAATACCCACAAACACGCCCATGTTCAGCGCGGGAGCTCCCAGAACCGAGGTAAAATATCCGTTTACCAGGATTTCTTGGCCCAGCAGCGTGCGGGTGACGGCAGCAGGATCGTTTAAGTCAGCGCTGCTGACGCCGAAGAGGGCGCCGGTTATAACATTGATAAGGATGAAGGCGATGACAGCCGCAAAAGCGCCGCCTGCTCGTTCCTTTGCCCAGGAGCCGCCGATGGCGACAGCGAACAGGATGTGCAGGTTGTTGATTACGGCCCAGCCTATGGTTTCCATGGTGCTTCCGATTGTAAGGACAGCGCCCATATCCCCGCCAGCCATCTGTATCAGCTTTCCTACGCTGATCATCAGTCCGGCCGCGGGCATGACGGCTATGACGGTCATGAGAACCTTGCCCAGCTTTTGGAGAAAGTCAAAATTGATCAGGGATTTTCGGGTCTTTCCTGTTTTCCTGTCCCCGGTGTCTGAGGGGGAGGACGCATTTGCCGCCGGGGCGCCATCCAGTTTTTGGAGGGCGGCTGTCCCGGCCTCTGCGGTCCCGTCCGGCGGACAATGGTCTAAAACCGTTATCACGGCGTCTGTTCCTGCCTTTACAGGACCTGTGAAGGCATTCATGGAACGGCCTTCCATTCCGCCGCAGATGAGGACAGGCGTGATGGTATTGACCTGTTTTTCCTCAAGGGCCTTTAAATCGGCTTTTGCCAACAGGCCGCCGGCCTTTACCTTATCTCCAACCTTTACACAGCACTGGAAGCATTCTCCCTTTAAGGCCACAGTCTCCAGGCCGAAGTGGACCATGACCTCTATGCCGTCCTCGGAATGCAGGCCATAGGCGTGGAGGGTCTCAGCTATGGAAACCACCTCTGCGTCAATGGGACTGACCAGATTGCCGTCCTGAGGCAGGATGGCAACGCCGTCCCCAATGATTTTTTGTGAGAATACAGGGTCCGGAACTTCCTCCAATGGGACCGCTGTTCCAGTTAAAGGGGAGAGAATCCTGATTCCAATACAGCCGTCAGTGTTCTTGTTCATATGTAACCTCCTGAGTTTGATTGTTGCACTGTTTGCGCAACCGCTTGCATTAAATATAGTCTGCCTTTCTGAAGAATGCAATAGATATTTTGAAAATCCTTTGTTTTCTACGTTTTGGACAAAAATGGCACCCTGTATTTGTGCAATTTTTTTAAAAGAGTATGCAAATAAGCAGGAGAAGATTGCGCAAACAGAGCGCAAACAAGTTGACAAAAATTGCATTAAACTTTACAATATAGGAAGGGTGTATATATACATCCCCGTGACGATGAAAATGAGACGTATAGTAAGGAGGCTGTTTATGCCTGTTACAATTAAAGACGTGGCTGCCCTTGCAGGGGTGTCGCCGTCAACCGTAAGCCGGACATGCAAGGACCATCCCTCTATCAGCCGCCAGACCAAGGAAAAGGTCCGGCAGGCCATGGCGAAGCTGGGCTATGAACCCAATTTTCAGGCCAGCAGCCTGGCCACCCAGAATTCCCGCACCGTGGGAATCATTCTGCCCCCGTCGGAGTGGGAGGCTTACCAGAATCCCTTCTATCTGGAGATGATACGGGGAATCAGCCAGTACTGCAACCAAAAGCAGTACATCAACACCGTGATTACGGGACAGAACGAGGATGAAATCCTCCAGGCCATAAAGACCATGGCGAGAACCGGACTGGCAGAGGGATTTATTGTGCTCTACTCCAGGGAGCAGGACCCGGTTCTGGATTATCTCTATGAGGAGGGACTGTTGTATGTGCTCATCGGAAAGGCATGCAGGAATGTGAACCAGACCATCTATGTGGATAACGACAATGTGCTGGCGGGCAGGGAGGCGGCGGAGTACCTGCTGAATCTGGGCCATGTAAGGATTGCCTGCCTGTCCGGGGACCACTCTCTATTGTATAATCACGACAGGAAAATGGGGTATATGCTGGCCCTGGCGGAGAGGGGGATTCCTTTTGACGGCCAGCTGTGCGTGGAGGTGCCCTCTGTGCCCGAGGAGCAGGACCAGGCCCTGGAAGCCCTGTTCGCGAGGGAGGACAGACCCACGGCCGTGCTGGTAAGCGATGACATACTGGCAGTGGCCCTGGAAAAGGCCTGCATTGGCCTGGGACTGTCCATTCCGGGGGATGTATCCATCCTGTCCTTTAACAATTCCCTTCTCTCCAGACTTACATTTCCGCCCTTGACATCCGTGGATGTGAATGCCTGTCAGCTGGGAATCGAGGCAGCCGCACAGATGATAAGCCATGTGGAAAATCCGGAGCTGGTGGCTACGAAAATCATTGTTCCCCACCACCTGGTGGAGCGGGAGAGCTGTGCGGGGGCCGGATGATTCAGTGGTGATTGAGATACTGAAGCAGTATAACACATCCCCGGTGGGGGATTACCTGAAATAAGGGACTGCCCGATATGGGTGGTTACCTGATATAGGGCGGAAGAGGGCGCCGGACTGCCGTTGCTGTAAGTGGAAGAACAGCCGCCCGGCGCTTTTGCTGTCAGACTTATCTGCGGGTTTGGCCGGGATTTCAGCCAATTGTCTTATTTTTCTGAAATACATCTTATCGTATACTTCCTCTTGAAAAACACAACATTTAGTGCTAAAATCTTATACTGTTGCACAAGCAACAGATTTTTCCAGTATTCTGTGATAAGATGCCTTTAAACCGTTTACCTGAAGACAGGCAGCGTGGGAGAGCATTTGGATAAAAGGAGTGTAGTGACGATGAAGATTATTAAGAGGAATGGCGCGGAAGAGGATTTTGACAACAATAAGATCGTGGTGGCTGTGGCAAAGGCCAATACGGCTGCCGGAAAAAACAAGCTGAGTCTGGAGCAGATTAAGGACATTGCTGATTACGTGGAGTACAAGTGTGTAAAGCTTAACAGGGCTGTGTCCGTTGAGGAGATCAAGGATATGGTGGAGAACCAGATCATGTCTACAGGCGCATTTGAGCTTGCAAAGGATTATGTGAGATACCGTTACCAGCGCTCCCTCATACGCAAGGCCAATACAACAGATAACCGCATTCTGTCCCTGATTGAGTGCAATAACGAGGATGTGAAGCAGGAGAATTCCAACAAGAATCCAACGGTGAACAGTGTGCAGAGGGATTATATGGCCGGCGAGGTCAGCAAGGACCTGACCAAAAGGATGCTCCTTCCCCAGGATATCGTGGAGGCGGACAAGGAGGGCATCATTCATTTTCATGATTCCGACTATTTTGCCCAGCACATGCACAACTGCGATCTGGTGAATCTGGAGGACATGCTGCAGAACGGCACGGTTATCAGCGAGACCAGGATTGAGAAGCCCCACAGCTTTTCCACGGCCTGCAACATCGCCACTCAGATTATCGCCCAGGTAGCCAGCAACCAGTACGGCGGGCAGAGCATCAGCCTGGCCCATCTGGCCCCCTTTGTGGATGTGTCCAGAAAGAAAATATACGCCGAGGTCCAGGAAGAGGTAAAGACCTTTGGCTGCATGCCTTCCGAGGAAGCCATCCACGAAGTGGTGGAAAAGAGGCTTCGGGGGGAGGTTACCAAGGGAGTCCAGACCATCCAGTATCAGGTTATCACGCTGATGACCACCAACGGACAGGCCCCCTTCCTGACCGTGTTCATGTACCTGAATGAGGCTAAGAACGAGCGGGAGAAAAAAAGGACCTGGCCATGATTATCGAGGAGACTCTGAAGCAGCGCTACCAGGGCGTGAAGAATGAGTCGGGCGTGTGGATTACGCCGGCATTCCCCAAGCTGATTTATGTGCTGGAGGAGGATAATGTCAACGAGGGAACCGAGTATTATTACCTGACCGAGATGGCTGCGAAATGTACGGCCAAGCGCCTTGTTTCGGACTATATTTCCGAGAAAAAGATGATGGAATTAAAGGAAGGAAACTGCTTCCCTGTCATGGGATGCCGCAGCGCCTTAAGCCCCTGGAAGGATGAGAATGGGAATTATAAATTCTACGGCCGCTTCAACCAGGGCGTGGTGACCATCAACCTGGTGGATGTGGCCCTGTCCTCGGGCAGGGATATGGAAGCCTTCTGGAAGATATTTGACGAGAGGCTGGATCTGTGCTACCGGGCCCTGATGTGCCGCCACAACCGTCTGAGAGGCACTCTGTCCGACGCGGCGCCCATTCTCTGGCAGAACGGCGCCCTGGCAAGGCTTAAGAAGGGGAAAACCATTGACAAGCTTCTTTACGGCGGTTATTCCACCATTTCCCTGGGATATGCGGGACTCTATGAGTGCGTGAAGTACATGACCGGAAAGTCCCATACCGACCAGGAGGCCACCCCCTTTGCCCTGGAGGTCATGGAGTACATGAATCAGGCCTGCAACCGCTGGAAGGATGAGACTAACATCGGATTCAGCATCTATGGTTCGCCCATAGAGAGCACCACGTATAAGTTTGCCAAATGCCTCCAGAAGCGTTTCGGCATCATCGAGGGCGTGACGGACCGGAGCTATATCACCAACAGCTACCATGTCAATGTTTCCGAGGAAATAGACGCCTTCTCAAAGCTGAAATTTGAGTCGCAGTTCCAGGCTCTTTCCACCGGCGGAGCCATCAGCTACGTGGAGGTGCCCAACATGCAGAACAATATTCCGGCCGTGCTGGGGATCATACGGTATATCTATGACGATATCATGTATGCGGAGTTAAACACCAAGAGCGATTTCTGCCAGGAATGCGGATTTGACGGCGAGATTCAGATTGTGACGGATGAGAGCGGCAAGCTGGTGTGGGAATGCCCCAAGTGCGGCAACCGGGACGAGAACAAGCTGAACGTGGCCAGGAGAACCTGCGGCTATATCGGAACTCAGTTCTGGAACCAGGGCAGGACCCAGGAAATCAAGGAAAGGGTACTCCATTTATAAGATGAATTACGGTACAATCAAGAAGAATGATATTGCCAACGGCGTAGGCGTGAGGGTATCCCTGTTTGTGTCAGGGTGTACCCATCACTGTCCGGGCTGTTTTAACGAGGAGGCGTGGGATTTTAACTTTGGGAAACCCTTTACAGGGGATACGGAGGAGGAAATCCTGGACGCCCTTGCCCCGGATTATATAGAGGGTCTCACCCTTCTGGGGGGGGGGGGGGCCCCGTTGGCCCCAGCAACCCCGGCGCCCGGGGGGCGTTTTTTGTAAGGGGAAAGGCCCCCGAACCCCG
>JAJQEA010000381.1:0-6623 GCA_021201905.1 Clostridia bacterium | reverse complement strand
CCCCCCCACCCGCTCCCCCCCCCCCCCCCCCCCTCCCCCCCCTAAACATCCCCGGCCCCACCCCCTCCGGGGGGGGGGGGAGCCCTTTGAGCCAGAGAACCAGGAGACGCTGGTGCCTTTTTTGGAAAGGGTAAAGGCCCGCTATCCGCGGAAGAACCTGTGGTGCTATACGGGATACACCCTGGAACAGGACCTTCTGAGGGACAGCCGGGCCAGGTGCGGTTATACGGACCGGATGCTGTCCATGATTGACGTGCTGGTGGACGGGCGGTTCGTGGAGGCTCTTAAGGATATCAGCCTTCCCTTCCGGGGATCCTCCAACCAGCGCATTCTGAATCTCAGGGCCACCCTTGAGAGCGGGAGCGTGAAGCTGATGGAGATTGGCAGCGGAAGAATTTAGGGCTGCCATAGTAATATTATATATGAAGAAATCTATCTATGTAGAAATCTATCTATGTAGAAATCTATCTAAGCAGCATTGTATACGAAACAGGATGTTTCCGCCGGGCATGTCTCCCTGGAGGAAACATCTTTTTTGTTCCTGAAACGTGGTTCCTCTTTCACCCAATCCCGCTCAATCCCTGGCGGCGGGTCATTGACGGAGGGTGGGGATGATGATAAAATACATATATTACAGTTTGGAATGAAAGAAACGGCAGTGTACACGGCCGCCGGGAGGGATTGGATATGAGCCATATAGTAGTGGACCCGGTGAAAATGGAGCTATATGCATCTGTCCTTAGGGATGCATATGATGAATTCTTTGAGGTGGATGGGGAAGGAAGCATTCTCAGGCCCATTTTCCTGACTCCGGGAAAGGGCGCTGCGGTTTTTGCCACAGGGGAGATGGAGGTCCGGGCAGCGGCAGAAACATTTGTCCACGAAGAGGACAGGGCCGGATTTCTGGCACTGTTTGGCCGGCAGAGCCTGGAGGAGGTATGCGCCCATAAAATCAGAAAACAGGCGGAATTCCGGAGAATACAGCCGGAAGGCCATGAACGCTGGGTCAGAGGAACCCTTTTTTTAAGTGACGCCTGCGGCAGCGGCAAGGCACTGTTTTACACCGTGGACATCGAAAGCCAGAACGCGGCCAGGCTCATGCAGCTGAACCGTGATTTGTTCGGCGTGTTCCTGGATGCCTATATAGGGATTGTGGAGCTGGACCTGGACCTGGGCACAGGCACGATCATTCAGTGCATCCCCATGCCGGATCTGGCTCTGCGCTCCTTTAAGTGGGGAAGAATGATAGGGTATTTGTGCAGCAACGTCATTTATCACGGGGACAGGGACATATTTGCAGGAACCTTCTCCCTGAGGCATATGAGGGAGGTATGGGGAAATGGACAAAAGAACATGTCCCTGGAGGTCCGGTATTCTGCGGATGGGGAAAACTTCCGGTGGGCAGAGGTCAACGCCATGCTGTTTCGGCGGGAGGACATGCCGGACAAGGTGTATCTGGCCATGCGGGATACCAGCGAGCAGCACCTCTTAAAGGGAATCGTGGAGCGGTATGTGTACAGCCACTGCGATTATTTTATCTATCTCAACGCCAGGAACAACAGCTACGTCATGTTCAGCAGCAGGGGGGACGATACGACGCTTCCGCCTGAGCACTGCGATGACTATGAGAATGCCATTGAGACATACGTGAGAAAATATATAGTGCCTGAGGACCAGGAGCTGGCAATCCAGGAGATGCGCATAGAACGTGTTTTGGAGGAACTGGACCGGGCCGGGGAACACAGCTTTTACTGTGGCGTCATGGACGCCCAGAGGGGATATACACGCAAGAGGATCCAATATCTCTATTATGATAAAGAGAGCCAGATGGTGCTGATGACCAGGACGGATGTCACGGATATTTATCTGGAACAGAGACGGCAGAACAAGCTGCTGCAAAGGGCTCTTATGCAGGCGCAGACCGACCCTCTTACAGGCCTTTATAACCAGGCGGTGAAGGAGATGATTGGGGAACGCCTGGAGGGGGAGGAGGAAATCGCCGCTGTCCTGTTTATGGATTTGGATAATTTTAAGGTGATCAATGACACTCTGGGACATATCAAGGGGGATCTGATGCTTCAGGAGGTGGCAGGGGTACTTAAGAAAACACTGAGGGCGTCTGACCTGAGCGGACGGGTGGGAGGAGACGAGTTCATTGCCCTGCTTCATCCGGTCAATTCACCGGCCGGCGTGCGCCAGTGCGTCCAGAGGATATGCGCCTCTGTCCACAATGTAATGGACAGGGATTTCCATGACTTTTCCGTCACATGCAGTATCGGCATAGCCATGTATCCGGCAGATGGCACCAGTATTGCCGCCCTGGTGGAAAAAGCGGATAAGGCGGCATATGCGGTGAAGCGCAAAGGTAAAAATGGGTTTGCATTTTATTCGGATTTGTTATAGGTTGATATTGCTTTTTTGGTAATCCTCATATGGGGCCGCAGCTGGTCCCGGATGCCGGATGCCTCAGAATAGGGGAGGATTTTAATGAAAAAATGGTCATCAGAAGAAGTGAGGGAGTTTGCCAGGAGCATTCTTTCTTCGTATTTCTGTGAGAACGATGTGGAATTTCTTATATCCACATTTGCAGAGGATATCATATGGCTGGGCGGCGGAAAGATGCAGAAGGCAGAGGGGCGTGACTCCGTGGCAGCCTGGTTCCGGGAGGGGAAGGATGAGCTGTCCCCCTGCAATATGTTTGATGAGCAGTACGAAGTCATGGAGATGGGAGCCGGCCTGTGGCTCTGTGAGGGCATCAGCGAGCTGGAATCCAAGGAGGGAACAGGCATTTACATCAGGGTACAGCAGAGAATCAGCTTTATCTTCCGGGAAAAGGGGGAAGTACTGGAGACCATCCACATCCACAACTCCATACCGTTCAGTGAGATAAAGGAGGATGAACTGTTTCCGGTGGAATCAGGGAAGCGCACCTATCTGGAGCTGGAGGGGGAGTTTCGCCGCCGTGAGAAGGAATACATACAGCAGGCCCGATTCTTAAGCCAGCTCTACAATTCAGTGCCCTGCGGCATCATACAGTTTGAGAGAGGGGAAGGACACCGGATTGTCAATGTGAACCGGATGGGCTGGGAGCTGTACGGATACGGTTCTGAGGAGGAATACAGACGAGAGGTAAAGAATCCCTTTCAAATGGTCCTGGATGAGGATAAGGAGTGGATTGAGGGCATCATAGGCGGACTGGAGCTGAATGGGGATACGGCATCCTACATACGCCATACCTTCAGCAAAGACGGGAAGCAGCTATGGATCAGCATCATCATGGGCCGTATTGTCAACGCGGACGGCCAGGAGGTCATACAGGCTGTCTTTACGGATGTGACGGATATAAAGCAGCTGGAGCTGGAGCAGGAAAGGCAGCAGCTCATAGAGAACCGTTCTCTCAGGGCGGCCATCTGTACGGCCTATCCCCTGATTATGAGCCTGAACCTGACAAAGGATACCTATAATTGTTTCATAGAGGACCAGGATGCCTGCCTGCCCGGACGTCACGGCAGCTACTCGGAGATGATAAAGGTGAGCCTGCCCAATGTATATCCCTCCTATCAGGAGGATTTTGCCGCGGCCTTTGCCAGGGAGAACGTCCTGGCCAGATTTGCCGCGGGGGAACGTGATATCTACATGGAGTTTCAGGAGATGGGAATTGACGGCGTGTACCACTGGCTGTCCGTGCAGATTATTTATGTGGAGAATCCCTTTAACGGCGATGTGCTGGCCATTGAACTGGTAAAGGTGCTGGACAGCCAGAGGGCGGAGCAGGCCCGGCAGGAGCAGCTGCTCCGTGATGCCCTGGCATCGGCCAAGGCTGCAAACCAGGCTAAATCAGATTTCCTGTCCAGAATGAGCCACGACATCCGCACCCCCATGAATGCCATTGTGGGAATGAGCACCATCGGGCAGCTGAAGCTGGATGACAGAAGAAGTGTCCAGGACTGTTTCAGCAAGATTGACGCCTCATCCAGATACCTGCTGTCCCTGATAAATGACATTCTGGATATGTCTAAGATAGAGACCGGAAAAATGGAGCTGGCCCACGAATACTTTGATTTTACGGAGCTGATGGGGGAGGTGGACCAGATCATATACCCCCAGGCAGAGGAGCGCCGGATTGAGTATGTGATTTACCACAGGGAGCCTTTGGAGCAGTTTTATATCGGAGATCCGCTGCGCCTGAAACAGATTCTCATGAACCTGCTTTCCAATTCGCTTAAATTCACACGGGCGGGAGGCAGGATTGAGATTCAGATTGAGGAACAGAAGCGGACCAACGGATTTTCCTATCTGCGGTTCCAGGTGAAGGATACAGGGATAGGGATGTCCAGAGAGTTCCGCAGCCGCCTGTTCATGCCCTTTGAACAGGAGGCGCCGGAGACAGCCCGCAACAACATAGGAAGCGGTCTTGGCCTTTCCATCGTATATAATCTGGTCCAGCTCATGGGCGGCAGCATCGAGGTGGAAAGCGAGAAGGAGAAGGGCTCCGCCTTTACAGTCATCCTGCCCTTTAAGCTGGTGGAGGATGACCAGGAGGTGGAGAACCAGAGAAAGAAACGGGAGCTGCTTCAGGGACTGGCTGTGCTGGTGGTGGACGACGACCCGCTGGTGGGAAGCCAGGCCACATCCATCCTTGAGAAGGCCGGGGCCCAATCCCTTTGGGTGGATTCCGGATTCAGGGCCGTGGAGGAGGTGCAGCGTCTGCTGGAGGAGAACAGGCATTATGATATTGCCATGATTGACTGGAAGATGCCTGATATGGACGGCGTGGAGACAGCCAGGCGCATCCGTACCCTGGTTGGGCCGGATACCACCATTATCATGATTTCCGCCTACGACTGGAGCCGTATCGAGGATGAAGCCAGGAGCGCAGGAGTAAATTGTTTTATCTCAAAGCCCCTGTTTGGAAGCACCATATACGATGCATTTGCCAGGGCAGTGGACCGTGGGCAGGAGAATACAACAGAACAGAAGCGGGAGGACTTTACAGGCTGCCGGGTGCTGCTGGCGGATGACAACGAGCTGAACCGTGAGATTGCCAGGACACTTCTGGAGATGCGGGGCATTGAGGTGGAGACAGCGGAGGACGGCCGGGAGACAGTGGACCTGTATCAGTCCAGAGGAGCCGGGTATTTTTCTGCGGTGCTCATGGATATATGCATGCCCCTGATGGACGGGCTGGAGGCCACCAGAACCATCCGTGCCCTGGAGGATGAGAGCACGGGCAGCATCCCCATACTGGCCATGACGGCCAATGCCTTTGAGGAGGGTAAGGCCAAGGCCTATGAGGCGGGCATGAACGGCTATCTGGTGAAGCCCCTGGATATGGAGGCTGTGCTGGATGAGCTGAAAAAGCATTTGTAAGCAGCGTGCTATGGGCGGCAGGGTTCATCCCGGACCGGGGGCATGGCGGGTGAGCTGTCATCCGTTGTCTCCCGGTGGAGTTCACGTATCAGATTTACCATCTCAATGGCTCCCACGGCGCAGTCATAGCCCTTGTTGCCTGCCTTGGTTCCGGCCCGTTCAATGGCCTGCTCGATGTTCTCCGTGGTGAGCACGCCGAACATGACCGGTACCCCGGTGGCAAGGGAGGTCTGGGCAATGCCTTTGGAGACCTCGCTGCACACATAGTCGTAGTGGCTGGTGCTGCCCCTGATTACGGCGCCCAGGCATATGACGGCGTCATAGCGTCTGCTGGATGCCATACGGGAGGCGATGAGCGGAATCTCAAAAGCACCCGGAACCCAGGCCACCGTGACAGCGTCCTCCGGCACCTCATGGCGCCGCAGGCAGTCCAAGGCGCCGGACAGGAGCTTGGAGGTAATGAATTCATTGAAGCAGGAGGCCACAATGCCTACCCTTATTTTTTTTGGAACAAGTTTTCCTTCTATTATATACATGGTGTTTTCTCCTATTCTGAGCATGTGATATGTTTCAACTAATGTGATTTCTCAGCTATTGCGGCTTCTTGGCTATTGCTACTTCATAGCTATTGCGGCTTCATAGCTATTGCGGCTTCATAGCTATTGCGGCTTCTTAGCTATTGTGGCTTCATAGCTGCTGCGTCAGGTTTCTTAATAATGCGTCAAATGTCCCATACGCTGTTCCTTTGTCCTTAAATAGAACAGATCATGGTCAGTGGGCGCCATCTGGATCGGCACCCGTTCTTTGATATCCAGGCCAAAGCCGGAGAGCTGGTATACCTTATCCGGGTTATTGGTCAGAAGCCGCAGGGTCCTGGCGCCCAGGTCCCTTAATATCTGGGCGCCTATGAAATATTCCCTCATATCCCCGGGAAAACCCAGAGCCAGATTGGCTTCCAGGGTATCCATGCCCTGATCCTGGAGTTCGTAGGCCCGCAGCTTATTGAGAAGCCCGATGCCCCTGCCTTCCTGGCGCATGTAGAGGAGAACGCCCCTGCCCTCCTGCTCAATCCGAGCCATGGCCGCGGCAAACTGCTGCCCGCAGTCGCAGCGCAGGGAGCCAAAGGCGTCGCCTGTCAGGCATTCCGAGTGGACCCGGCATAACAAGTCCCGGCCGTCCCCAATCTCTCCCTTTACCAAGGCCACATGGTGTTCCCCGTTCAGCAGGTTTCTGTAGCCGTAAGCCTTAAAGGC
>JAJQEA010000138.1:11199-24064 GCA_021201905.1 Clostridia bacterium | reverse complement strand
ATACATCAAAGGACCCTGTACGATATCTTTTTTTGAAAAAGTTGTAAAGTGATGTAATTATTATATAAATATTTGTCAATACTGCGGGGGGATTAGAACATGATTTCCGTAATTTTTAATAAATTCCGGCAAAAATCAGCAAAAAATAAAAAAGCCTGCTTGGATTTTTTCCAAAACAGACTTTTTCCTGTTGTCTTTTATTTCTCCATCGGATACACCAATCCCCACTGTCTGCGAAGCTCATCCATCCACCCCATCATCCGCAGCGTTTCCTCATGAGGCATCTCAGGGCACTCCAGTGCTCCCTCTTTAATCGCCCTCAGGCAGGCTTCCACCTCATATTCATAGCCGCTGATCTGTTTGGGGGTATCGTAGGAGGCAATCATGTTCCTGGAACAGTCATAGACCCGGATGCCCTCACAGTTGTTGATATTCTCCACCTCTATAAATCCATTGTCACCATAGATGATGCCCCGGCGGTCGCTGAGTCCCATTGCGCTGCTGCACAGAACCGCCATCCTGCCATCCTTATAGGTGATGGTGATGCTGTTCTGAGCATCCACGCCAGTCTCCGTCATCACCGCGGTACCGGTGATGGTGTCCACCTCATCCCCAAACACCATGGACGCAAAATTAAGTGTGTAGATTCCCACATCCAAAAGGGCTCCTCCCGCCAGCTCAGGACGCATAATACGCTCTTTTCCGCTGATGATATAGCCCAGGTTGGCCGTGAGCATTTGCGGCCTGCCTATGACGCCGCTTCGCAGCACATCGTCCAGGGTTTTCCTCATGGACATATACCGGGTCCAGATAGCCTCTGTCAATAGCAGATTCTTTTCCCTGGCCAGTTCAAGCACTTCCCTGGCCTGTGATTCATTGACCGTAAAGGACTTTTCGCACAGTACATGCTTTCCGTGGTTCAGGCATAATTTAATATGCTCATAATGGTGCGAGTGAGGCGTGGCGATGTACACAAGCTCCACCCCGGCATCCTCCACCAGCTCCTCATAAGAGCCATAGGCTTTCTCAAAACCATACTTTTGTGCAAATTCAGCCGCCCTTCCATAGTCCCTGGCCGCCACCGCATAATTTTGTGCGCAGTCCATCTCTTTGATGGTTCCTGCCATGGTACCGGCAATTGACCCTGCTCCAATTATACCTACCTTCATATTAGTCCCCTCCTTATTCCTGTGTTATTCCATTTTCTTCCAGTTCCTTCTCTGTATTTCCGGTAACCACATGGACATGCCTGTATGGAATGGAAATACCCGCGGCATCGAAATTTTTCTTAATGAGCCGGCGTATGTCGCTGCAGGCAGTGAAATTGTCATCAATGTTCTTTGTCCAGACCGTGGATTTAAGAATGATTCCGTCATCCCCCAGTTCCTTTACCGCCACATTGACCTTATTTCCCTCTGATGGGTCCGGGCGGATGTCCACCACCAGCGGATAGGAGGCAATGGTCTCCCGCATTACTTCGATTGCCTGTTCCAGGTTGCTTTCATAGCTGACCGAGATTTCCATGTAATTGCCTATATAATCATTGTTATAGTTACTATTTTCCACGATTGCCTTATTGATGACGCTGTTGGGAATAATCATGCGGCTGTTGTGATAGGTCCGGATCACGGTATGGCGCACTGTCATATCCTCCACGATTCCGGAGATACCCAGACTGCTTATGTTCACTTTCTCCCCCAGATTAAAGGGGCGGGACCAGCTGAGCATGACGCCGCTTATGACATCCGCCAGAACCTGCTGGGCCGCAAAACCCACGATGGCTACTAACAGAGAGGAGCTGGTAAGCAGGGTAGCGCTCAGCGCCTTTGTGGTATTGAAAAGTCCGCTGATACAGATAAAGGCTATGATTGTCAGCACGACCTTTGACATGCTCCGGAGGAACTTAATATGAATCTGTTCCTTCCGCTTCAGAATCATCCCGAATATCTTGTTGAGCGCAAACATTCCCCCGCTCCAGAATACTACAATTACTGCAATCTTAATCAATAAAATCTGCATTCAAATATATCCTTTCACACTTATGCTGTTTCTGTTATGCCGTTTCTGTTATGCTGTACTAATTATACCGTACTTCTTCATACCGCGCATGTTATGTACCACATACCGCATTAGTAGTCTACCATACCGCCCCGTTTCTTGCAATCTCCATATTCCGAACGTCTCCCTTGTCCGTATCCTTAACCCTTATCCCTTTTCTGCACTCCTCTCTCCCCGCCATCCTTTATCTCCATGATAACCTCCCTGTCAAGCCCCGTTCCCGCAAACAGCACTATCTCCTCATGGTTCATGGATATCATCCATTGGTATTTCCGGGATATAATGTAATAATCATCCCAATACAAGCCCTCCTCCAGGATTTCTGCAATCACATCCGGCAGCCCTTCAAAAATCCAGAATTTAGAGCCCTCCTCTATAAAAAGATAGGCCATCTATCCCCGTATAACCGGCAGCCTGGGGAGGGCGTGCACCCACTCCCAGTCATCCCTTGTATCGTAAGCCGCAATGACCTCCATACCAGGGCAAAAATTTCCGTTGATACTCAGCCAGTGCAGTCCCTGGCGCCAGTTCTTTGTCTTGTCCACAAATGGTCCACTGCCTCATCATAAATATTCTGCCATTTATCCATTGGGACCGGCCGGAACCGGTCGCTGCCGATTCCCTTGCTTTTACAATACTGCAGTATTTCCTTTCTTATTTCACCCTTAAAACCTCTGTTCCTCATAGAATCAAAACTCCCTGATCACCAGCTCCGTAATGCCCTGATTGTCTCCCATCTCGATTCGCTTCACCACCGGCTCCCTGCCGTAACCGTATTCCTCCCGGAGCATGCTCCGAATCCGCGTGCCTCCGTTATATCCGTGAATGACACGAATCCGGTAGATGCTTTTTCCCGCAGCATGTATCTGCATATCGATTGCCTTTTTTGCTTCCTCTGTGTTTTTTCCATGCACGTCTATCTCTATGATTCCGCCTGTCATCTGTCCATCATTCCTCACTTCTTCTGTTGTCAAACATACTGTCCCTGCCATATCACACCACAAATTTCAAGTCAAACAAAATGGCCCTGGCCAATTCCTCCGGCACCGAGCCGGCCTCCTCTTCCAGTACCTGCTTAATGAAAGCGGCCTGCCTCCGGTCCACCCTTGCATAGAGACTTCTGACACTCAGGGCTCCCAGCAATTTATCCCTGTATTCCCCCAGCGAATCATCCTTCAGCAGGTAAATCAGATAGGGCAGACGGTCCCAGGAATTTTCCTGTATGAGAAGGAGTATCAGGTATCTTCTGACATGGTATAGGGAATGCGGGCATTTTCCCCCAGTCTCATTGGTTCCCCTCCATTTTTCCTGTTCCCCGTAAAGCAGTCCGGCCCCCGGATGGATCCCGTTTTTCCGGATGCACACATAAGCCGCCTTGGAGATACAGGGTCTGGTATCAAGGAGATACTTCCAGTAGATTTCTTCTCCCTCTTCCCTCATCAGCAAACCTGTGGCTTCCAGGGCGCTTCTGACCACCTTTTCCGATTCGTGTTCCAAAAATGGAACTATAAGGTCTGCCAATCCATGCCTGCGGTCCAGATCCCTTCCCTGCTCCCCGATTCCCAAAACAGCGGTCACCGGATCAGGATCCTTCAGATGCTTCTCATAGAACGCAAGGACATCCAGCCGGCTGTGTTTTCTAACTATGTAGGCAGCCAGATCCCGTATGCCGTAATTGACATCCAGCAGCAAATTCTCCACATCCGGCCAGGCGCATTTGAGTACTTGGTATTTATGCTCCAGGGCCTTTCGCCTGATACAGGAGCTGCGGTGCAGCAAATAACCGTCAATCATTTCCATGGAACACTGGTAGTATGTCAGCAACCCGGTCCATATGACGGACTGGCAGCAGCTGTTTTTTTCCCGGTTGAGAAACTGCTCTGCCGTCTCCTGGTCCAGCCTTCTGCCCCCGAACAGGAAACGGTATATACTCTTTCTCACCTCGTAGTCCATGGCCAGTACAGAGGGCACTGACAGGGAACCTGCCTCCTGGTCCAGCCGTTTCCCCATGATTTCCCCAATGTGTTCCACGGTCTGGTCGTCCCTTCTCTCGGAACGTTTTACCTTATCCAGGGCCATCATGGCCATAAACAATTCATCCAGGGGACATATCTCCAGGCGGGCTGATACGGCCCGGGCAGCAGCCAAACGCACCTGTCCCACCCAGTCATTGAGGCGTAGCACAAGAAAGGGGAGCGCATTCGGATAGCCAGCCATCTCCTCCAGACAGGCCTGGCGGTAATAGCCGTTGGGATGAAAGCTTCCCAGGGCCAATACCCAGAAGTAATCCCTATCCCGCTGAAACCAGTCCTTTTTCTCCCTTATATCCAGTTTTTCCCAGTCGATACTCCATTCCATGGAGGTATACTGCCGGAAATGTTCGCTGAGCCGTATCACCTGCTTCATGGTCATATGCTCCATAACCATTCCTATAGCCCTTCCCCCGCTCTGTACCAGCTCCCGGTCCTCTGTTGCCACTGCACAGTACACCTGAGAAAGACTGGACATATCCATTTTTTCCAGCCTGGATATGGCTTGGGACAGCTTCGCATGATATGCCCTTTTCAGCCGCTCCCTCTCGTATTTTTCCCAAAACATGGAAAACCTCCCTCCTGCCTGACAAAGACCTCTTTTCCTGTATAACCCCTGACTACAGTACCTCCATCTCCTGAGCCTTATCCAGCCATTCCATACAGGCCCTGTGCCATTCCTCCCAGGCCTGTTTCAGGCGCTGGCACTGATTCTCATATTCATCCATCTGCTCCCAGACTCCGCCAGTCCAGTACGCTTCGGAGCCCTGCCACATGGCCTTAAGCTCCCTCACCTGTCCGGTCAGATATTCCACCGCATACCCGGCTGGCTCCAGACGTTCGGCCGCCAGACGCATGTTCCATTCCTGGTATGCCTCATCCTCCGGTATTTCCCTTAACCGGTGGCGTTCCGCCTTTGGCACCGCGCGCATGCCCGCTATCAGCGCCTGCTCCTCTGCTTTTATCTGGGCTGTTATGGAACCGCCCTGGTTCTCCCTGGCCTTCCGCTCCAGATAATGCTCATATCCAAAGGGATAATACATCACGGACTGATGTTCAAATATCATCACCGCATCTGCCACCTGCCGGATAAAATACCTGTCATGGGACACAAACAGAATCGTTCCCTTATAGGCGAGGAACGCGGATTCCAGCGTTTCCTTTGCCCGGATATCCATATGGTTGGTGGGCTCGTCCAGAATCAGGAAATTGGGACGGCTCTGCAAAAGCTCCGCCAGCACCAGCCTTGCCTTCTCTCCGCCAGAAAGAGTGCTGACCTTCTTCTGGGCGTCCCTTCCGCCAAACAAATATGCGCCAAGGATGCTTCTGGCCTCCTTCTCCGTCAAGGCAGGAAACCGGGCCGTAAAATGCTCCAGAACAGTCTGCTCCGACTGGATGGCCCCGCTGTGCTGGTCAAAATAACCAATGGTGGTCTGATTTCCCAGAGAATAACTCCCCTCCAGAGGCGGCAGGAAACCGGCTATGGTCTTTAAAAATGTGGTCTTACCCGCTCCGTTTGGCCCCAAAAGAGCAATCTTCTGTCCCCGCCGTATGCGCATGGTGATTTCAAGCAGCGGTCTCTCATATCCGATTTTCAGGTGTTCTGAAGTGAATACCCACTTGCTTCCAGGCAGCAGTGGATTAATATCACCCGTGAAGATATGAACGTCATCCTCCTGAGGTTTTTCCACACGCTCCATGTGCTCCATTGTCTTTCGCTTTGCCCTGGCAAACGCAGCCTTATCTGGTTTGTGCTTAAAGCGTTCCACCAGACCTTTCAGGCGGGCCAGCTCCTCCTGCTGGCGCTCATATGCCTTTTTCTGAAGCTGAATCTGTTTCAGCTTTTCTTTCCGGTATTGGGTGTAATTGCCCGGATACCGTCTCAATACTTTACCGGACAGCTCGTAGACAACATCCGCAGCCTGGTCCAGGAAAAAGCGGTCGTGGGAAACCATTACCACCGCGTTTTTGTAATGTTTCATATACTGTTCCAGCCACCCGGCTGTCTCCATATCCAGATGGTTGGTGGGCTCGTCCAGGAGCAGTATATCCGGTTTTTCAAGGAGCAGGCGGATTAAGGCAATCTTGGTCTGTTCTCCGCCGGAAAACTGGCTTATCCGCTTTTTCTTATCCTCCTTTGGAAACCCAAAGCCGGTAAAGAGAGTGTCGTACTCACGCTCGTATTCAAAGCGTTCCCTCTCAAAGGTATCCCGGCAGGGACATGCCTCCAGAAGCTCCTCCTCCACGGTCCTGTTCCCGTCCTTAAAAGCCTGCTGGGAAAGCATCCCAACTGTGAGCCGGCGCGAACATCGTATTCCCGCCCCCTCGCGCCTGTCATCCCGATCCAGGGACAGTTCCCCTGCCACAAGTTTTAACAGGGTTGTCTTGCCTGCCCCGTTCTTACCCACCACTGCTATCTTTTCATTTCCGCGTATTTCAAAATCAATGTGGGAGAGAATCAGCTCGCCGCCCACTGATACGGTTCCGTTTGAAATTTGGTATAACATTTTTTATCGTTCCTTTGATATGATTTTCCTGTATTTAACCTGCCAGCTTTGCTTTTCCTGCCATGCCTTTTCTGGCCGTTATCTGTATTATATCATGCCGCGCCTGGTTGTAGTATAAAATACTTTGGATTGTAATTCCTTTCCGATTATCTTATACTATAAACAGTTTGTATCAACAGCCAAAAAGGAGGACACCCATGGAACAGGTCAGACGCGGTTATGTGCCGGAGGATGCGGTATTTTTTTACAGGGAGGAAAGCCTGGGTAAGCTGTGTCAGGCACAAAAAGACCTTCTGTACCTGATTGAACGGGGATACCCCATAAAAAATGCCTCTGTATTTACAGGAAATCACTATCTGCTGTCCGAACGGCAGCGCCTGGCACTGGTACGGGCCACCTCCACCCGCCAGGCAGTCGCCTTGCGCAGATACCGGGAAGTCACTGGGCCGGTTCCGGGAAAGGAGGTGCACATAGACGGCTTCAATATGATCATAACACTGGAAATCGCCCTTTCAGGCTCCACGCTCCTTCGATGTATGGATGGCACTGTCCGTGATTTGGCCGGACTTCGGGGAACATACCGAATCATCGGAAAAACCCATGAGGCCATCCGCCTTCTGCTGTGCCGGCTGAAGGAGCTGGAAGCCCAAAGCGCTGTATTCTATCTGGACAGCCCTGTGTCAAATTCCGGGAGGCTGAAGGCCCTGATTCTGGACACAGCCCGGGAGGAAGCCATGGATTGCCTAGTGCACCTGGTCCCCAACGCGGATGCGGTCCTCAAGGAAAAGGCGTATGTCATCACCAGTGATGCCATTATCCTGGACCACTGCAAAAGCTGGCTGAATCCTCTTCCCGGACTTCTGTCATCTTGCCTTCCCGGACTGCGCTTTGTGGATTTGACCATGGAGAAGCCAGGGGCCGGACCGGAGACGTCCTGAGCCCAAAAAAGAGAGGTCAGGCGAGCCCTCCTCTCTTTATCCGTCATATCAGCCGGTTATTTCTTTTTATCTCTGTCGTTGAATGATTTAAGCACCATCTGTGCCGGATAACAATACGCATAAATACAGCTTTTCATCAGCTCCTGCTCCTGCTGGTTCTTACATACGCTGAGAATCATCTCCTTCTCATCCGCCTGCAGGTATGCTTCCCCGCTGTTGCCTCCGATTTCCCGGATTTCCTTATAAATCCGGTATTTCTTGTAGTAATCCAGGCCGCCAAAATACTTTGCCTTAACCGGCTCAGGCACAATGTTCAGTTTATACCGGTCGGACATCCTTGCCAGTATGTTATGTATCTTCTCGCAGTTTTCCCTGGTGCTGTTCAAATCAGGCATGCAATACAAATAGTCCATATGGAACCCCTTCTTCTGTAAACAAATTCTGATGTTATTATGACAGATTTTTCCTTTGTACGCAAGGGGTTTTTTAAGCCGCGTGTAGTGCTGGAATAATTTGCGTGTGATGCTGATGCGGTGCTGCTAAAAAGCATAAAGACAGGCGATCCTGTATGTCTAATGGAAATCACCCTCCATAACCCTGAATGGCCATAAAAAAACATTGTCAAATACTCTTACTTGATGTATGATGAAATTCTCAAACAGAAAGACGAGGGTTAAACATATGCTTGTTACAATACAGCAGACAAAATCAAATTTCGAGAATTTGTTTGAAGTGTCCTCAGACGGGCAGACATTATTTCATGCAAAGGCACCATGGATAAAAGTTTCTTTACCCTTTAACGCGGAGAACATGCGGGAACTCACCTTCACGGATGCCTCGGGGGAGAACCTTTATACAACACATTACAAACTGATTGACAACATGATGGAAGAAGCAATTCCCTTCAAATATCTGATAACAAAGGAACAGCGCTTTGGACAATTTGAAATCGCCGGAAAAAACGGCATCGAGGGAACCTTCTATATCCGGCAGAACGGCGTATTTGACAGTAAATTTTGTATTGAACATAAGGGAACGGTCTATTTGGGGTACAGTCTCGATAAGGGAAAAAACAATTATGTATCAATTTATGAAAATGACAGGCAGATAGCGCAAATCACCAAGCCCCTCACCGTTATGGACAACCTTGATGTGTACTATCTACATATAAAAGATGAGTATGCTTCAATGATTCCCGTTCTCTCCTTTTTCACTGTTTATTATGATTACAGGAAATACAACAACAGCGGAAAACTCACCAAAAACTCTGTGGAGATTTCCGTGAGCTATTCCTATGGTAAAAATAATGACAAATACAACCCAAACTGGATTGCCCAGGAATTTGGGCAACCGGCTGCGGATGAGCTGGAACAGACACTGGAGAAACGATCACAGCAGGGTTCGGCCCAGGCAAAGGGGATCGTCAAACTGGTGGGGATGATTTTTCTGGTTCTCATTTTGCTGTCAGTTGTCCTGGGAATTGTTTTAATAAATTTCCTTGGCTGAAATAACACTTGCATGTAGTAGAAAGGAGCACATATGGCAAAACTGGATGAATTTATGGCACTGCTGACCGGCAGCTTCAACAACAAAGAACAGTACAACTCATTGCAGAAAGAGGATAAGGATTTTCCCTATGCGGAGCACATCAATACGGTATGCAATGATAAAATCAACGGCCTGCCGTTGGATTTTCCAGGAAAATTCATGGTGGAAGAAAGCATTTACCAGGTAAACGGCAAACGGCATGCATCTTCCCACCTGTTCCTGTTCACGGAGAAGCCGGAAGGAATTTTGCTGACCTCCTATGAAATACCGGAGGGCAACAGCAAAGGGGAATTTTCCTACAAAAATATGATCACGGCGGATTTCCTGTGTTTAAAGCGTTCTGAAAAGTTCACACCCGCACTGTTTAGGGAAACGGACGGCGTATGGGAGGGCGGCAGCACCAGCATGTTTTCACCGGTGATGAAATTCCAGCTGGTTGAGCGCTTCTCAAAGGACTGTTTGGAGGTATCTGAAACCATAGAAGTAAACGGAAAGCGAACATTCGGCTATGACCAGCCTATTCTGTATAAACGGGTGCCGGAATAAAAAGGGATGGGGAACCATCCCCAATCAGACCGGCATACCGTTATGACAGCTTTTTGATCGGATGCCGGATAACTGTTTTCCATTTCTCTGGCGCAACCTTCCTTGGATCTGTCATATATATCTCATGATGAAGCCGTTTACTGTTCATATCATTTACATAACCATTTTCCTGTATAAATTGATCCATAACGGCAACAGTAGACGGCTCATCATCAAACGCCCCCAAATGCATGATCTGGACACACAGTCCCTCCTCAATGGTTAAAAATTCTGCCGGTGAACAGTCCATTTTTTTCTTTTTGGCTGCTGTCTCCTTTGCCCACTCAAAATCCTTTTTCGTTACAAAGTCCGGTAACCGAATGACGGAAATCCAATGAAAGGAATCCTTGTCTGAATCGTTTACCCCTTCGATAGTATCCTGCCACCAAAATCCTTCCAGCGGCGGCACCACATATTCAAAAAATCCTTCTATTTTGTAATCTGTCTTATAACTCATTTTCAGGGTATAGGCCACCGCATATAAGATACCCAGAGCCTGCTGATATGCCCCGCCCTCTTCATTTGGGTTTCCTATTCCCCGAACCGCAATGTAATTTGCCAATGGTACGGTTACTATTTCAGGTTTATTTTTGGGCATATAAAACTCTTTATACTCTTTCTTAAAATCAAACGCCATGTTTTAATTTCCTTTCGATTGAAATATTGGCTCATGCCTTATGCCATATCTGCCGCCCTGACCTCATGTAACAGCAGAGACCTTACATGGGGCCGGCTTTCTTCATCCAGCAAAAACATAAAAGCATTGTTGCGGCACCTTTGCAGGCGCTGGCCCTTCAAGACAAACTCATAGCCCATAGAACACGTTTGATTGCAGGAGGCCGGATCCACCAGATGCTTACAGACAGAGGCTTCCTGGATGGAGCGCACCATGCTGTCGGGCAGAGCATCCAAAACCTCCATATACCGTGCAATATGGCCGGCGTAAATACGGACAATCAGCCCTTTTTTCTGGAACACATAATTGGCGATTGTCTTTTTGTTAAGGCTGTAGGATACTACATAGCCGCTTTTGGCAAGCTTCACTTCTGTTTTGCAGCCCAGCTGCGTAAGCTCATCGTGCAGATTGCCCACAAACGCCTGGTTATCTTCATCAACAGAAGACAAAAAATCCTGAAATGTATATTTTTCACCCATGATACCCTTCTCCTTTATCAATTTCCTGCTCATTCTTTAATAGCATTGTGTTGGTATACTATTATTATACCAACGCCCAGCAAGTTTGTCTTGCAGGATATGACACCAAGGGAGGCAGAACTTAACACTCACCCGCTCATACCGCGCCTTAAGCCAGGGCAAGCGGTCAATGGTCCCAAACAAAACGAGGTCCTTCTGCGCCGGCCCTTCCTGTTGCAATAAATCCGCATTTTGCAAGAACTCTTTGAGATGCCGCATTTCCATATTCTGTTTCAGCTTCTATGCGGGTCACTCCCGGTTGCTGAACAGCCCAATGAACGATTGCAGAAACTGCTTCTGTGGCATAGCCTCTGCTCTCATATTCTGTCATAACACCATAGCCAATCTCTGCCACGCCATTTGAGTCAATACCTTTAAAAGACAATTCTCCAATATGCGTTCCGTCTTTCAATTCAATCATCCAAACCCCATACCACTCCCACTGCTCAGGGTGTTCCAGACAACCATCCAGCATTTCTGTATACGCTGTTTTCAGTTCTTCCACGGTCTGTCTGTCGATCCATGCTTCCATCGCATCACGGGACGCGGCATACAGTCTCAGCCTGCTAGTCTCAATCATCAATTCCTCTTTCATAGTATGCGTTTACTTTTGCTTCAACCCTTTCATCCAGTCCATTCAAAGCATGTTTCTCATATTCATTAATTCCTGACAGGTATTCCCGCGCCTCTTCGTCAGATATGCTTTTAATACCCGTAATCTGTCCGGACGCATCCCGAACCGCCTCCAGGCTGATGGTTCCGGCCTTATCTGTCCACAATGCTTCAGCGCCCCCGCCCACAGGCTGGTCGATAAAGAATTTTACACTCTGACCGTTAAAATACAGCCCTTCATCCGTTGGGGAATACGTGATTCCAAACGGCTGATACTTCTCATATTTTCCTGGTCCTGACTGAACGTTTTCCTGGACCGTTGCAATATCCTGAACAGTTGGCAAGGAACTGTTGAGTTCCTCCGCGAAAAAGTCCTCATAGTATTCCTGCGCTTTTTGTGCCGTTATACGTTCAATTCCTGTAATCTCGCCGGCAGCATTCCGAACGGCTGACAAATTAACGCTTCCGGCGTCATCCAGATAGAACGCCCATCCATCCGCCTTTTCATCAACAAACTGTCTCACCGGCTGTCCTTCATAGAGCAGTTCCTTGCCGTCAGCTGAGATCGTAATCCCGAACGCAGCATAGGGAGCATAGGTGTCAGGAGAAGGAATGAAGCTGTCAACTGCAATCCCTGGTGTCACAACAATGGCATTGTCTTTGCGAAGAACGGGACGTTGTGTTCCCGCATGTGCCGCGAACGTAAAACCGGTTCCCAAGGTAAGAATAAGCGCACCACAGAGAACCACAGCACCGGCTTTCTTCTCTCTCATATCCATAATAGAAAAAATACGTCGTTTCATACCGTTCTTACCTCCATAAAAATTAGTGGATAAAACTGTTTTTTGTCTTGACTGGTATCTGACCACACCGATAATGGTCTCGCTGTAATACCGGCGCGTCTCCGCCGCCGTGTTGCGCACAACTTCCCCATCGCAGGACAATTCACATTGTATGTCTATCACTTTTGCCATCAGGTGAATCACGGGATTAAACCAATGAACCGCTGCCGCAGCCAGCACAAGGCTCTTATACCAAAGGTCTTTCCGTTTGTAGTGCACAAGCTCATGCTTTAGGATAAAGCTGAGTTCATCTTTTTCAAAGTCCACCCGCGGCAGAAGGATACGGGGTCTTATAAAGCCTGTCATCATAGGAGTTCCAATGCTGTCACAGAATTGCAACTCAATCTCTTTTGTCAACCCCATCTGGGTTTTCAGCTTTTGGAACAGCTTTAAAGTCTGCCCGTCTGTAATGTTCTCACTCCAGCGTTCCGTCAGTTTCAAAAAGCGGTAATGCCGGATAATATGACAGGCAAGAAACAGCGTCATGGGGGGGGGGCGGGGGGGGGGGGGGGGGGGGGGGGGGGGGGGGGGGGTGGGGGGGGGGGGGGGGG
>JAJQEA010000138.1:0-11189 GCA_021201905.1 Clostridia bacterium | reverse complement strand
TTTTAATGGTGCCCCGCTGTAATGTTCTAACTCCACCGTTGCGGCCGTTTCAAAAATCGGTAATGGCGGAAAAAAAGCCACGCAACCAACAGCGGCATGGCCCCCCCCCCCATCCATACTGCCGCTGCAATCAGCCACCAGGATATACCGGGGACAGCAGACGGGAGCGCATCCGGAACGGAAACAGCCGCAGAAATGCCGCGACCCACCCGGATTACGGGCATAGCTGAATTGCCTGTCATATCAACCTTTACAATGGCATGGTCAAATCGCGGCCGGTAAGGAATAATGAGCCCGATTACAATCACCAGCCACGCGTAATAACGGCCTGTCACGGAATAACGCTTTGCCAAAAGCGGCGTTACCGCCATGTAAAAGAGCGCCAGAAGCGACATGGCAGCAGAGCATAGCAGCAGAGTAACCACAACGTATTTCACATCAACTCCTCCGTTCCTTCACCCATTTTAACAGCTCATCGATCTCTTTGTCAGTTAACGCCTTATCATCATATAAGGTATTAATGAGATGAAAGAGCGAGTTATCATGATACTGTTTCATAAAATTTCCCGTTTCAAATTTCAGATAGTCTTCCTTGCTTATAAGCGGAAAATATCTGCGCTCCTTTCCATGCTTCTCAGAACGCAGAAAGCCGCGCTCCACAAGCCGGAGCATAAGGGAAACAACCGTCTGTATCTTCCACTCCTTTTCTTTCCCCAGCTGCTCCATGATAATCGTTGTGGTCATGGGCGGTTCGTTGGCCCATATGACTTTCATGATGTCAAACTCCGCGTCCGGCAGTTTTTTTATATTTTTCACGCTACCCTCTCCTTTCAGCATTTAAGACAATTGCCTTAAGTTTATACTACATCTGTCTTAAACCAATGTCAAGGGTATTCGCAGAAATTTTCAGAAAATTTTCAACGGCAACATTTTCAACCATATAACCATATCATTCCGCCTGCGGCTGATGAATGATTTCCTCCAAATAACAAAAGTCCTCTGCGAAACGGGCATCATCCCATGTGCTCCTGGCTGCTTGCAGCAATTCGGCGGCGCGGACATAATCTTTGATGCCGATTGCCGCAAAAATATCGAGTACGGCGATACTTCCCCCATGTAACCTGCTGTTCCGATATCGACTGAATACACTTTGGCTGCTCTCGTACAGCGTTACCGCACGGTCTGTCTGTTTTTGATAAAAATAACAAAGGCAGAGATTGATACGATGAACCAATTGATACTCACCGGACAGTTTCATATGGGACAGGCTCTCCAACAGCTCTGCCGCCTTGCCATATTGTTTGAGTTTGCAATAGCCCGCGGACAAATTGATAGTTAGCATATTATTTGCAAAACGGCCTTTGGCGCGGCGGCGCAGTGATTCCACTTCCGCTATGTATTCCTCTGTATGTCCGGCTTTATAAAGCCGGACGGCTGCATTCATTTGTTTCAGATAATGACGGTTGTAGAAGACATTGAAGGCCGGCAGGCCGACAAGCACGATGCCGGAGAAAATCAGATAATACTGCCAAAATACACTGTTTGGGATTTGAAATACTATTTTAATAAAGAGCAACAGCACTCCCAAACAAAATCCAATCATAATAATTTTAACAATCCGCTTCATACGCTGGTCCTCCAATATCATCTGAAAGCAAAATCCCAGTTGCCCATACTCCACTTTTATCAACTGCGGGCTATCCATCCCAACTGAAATTTCTCTAAATTTTCATCAATATATACTCTGATTATGTCCCAAAATCCATTATAATCATTATGCAGGGCAATCTGACCATTCAAATTATCATATTCCTTATTGTAGCTCTCTTCGTCTGAATCATATAATTCTTTTGCCTTCTCCAGAATGCCGGCTTCATGTTCAACACCACACCGTTTAAGGGCAGCCACAATTTCCGTATATCTGCTGCTTAAATTCCCGCTTATAATGTCATCGAAACCGTCCATTTGTAAAGCGGTATCATAATCAATAATCAAAATCACGTCTGCCACAAAGCTTGGATACTTGTCTAAGATTTTATAAACCTCCGGCTCTGAATAAATATCAGCCATAGCCTGTAAAAAGTCATCACCTGATAAATTTTGTTCAAATGCTTTGTCAATGAAATTCACAATCTGACCTCCCTTACCATTTCCATTTTTTCGATTACTCCTTTTGTGCCAAAGGCAGCCTTTTATCGTGCAAATTTAATTTACTGTATATAATTCCATCTATTCTTTTAGTTTTTTTCCTTATGATGAGCGCCGCTAAAAGGTCTAATCCTATAACCACGGAAAAGATCATACAGAAAATTGTCCCCGGTAATCCAAATTTTCGTGTTTTCCTCAAATGGAGAATGAGCGGTATTGCATAAAATGCACCAGATAGACTTAAGGCAGGCAGAGATAGCGAGATCGAAAAAAGTATATGCTCGTTCCTGCTTCGCCCCAGCAAAAAGAATATCCCTATCATGATTCCCCATACTAACGCAGGATAAAGCAGAACGGACATAAAACGGATTCTAAAAAAATGCAGACTGTAAATCTCCCACTCTTTTCTTAAGGGACATGGAAACAGCGTTCCCAAGATTAAGAAGCACTCCCATTATAAGCATACTATAAAGCAGGACTGGTATGTCCTCAAGAATTAATTCAATCAGATTATCGTACAAAGCTAGTGTACTGGCACGATGACTTCTGGTAAAACTCCGCAGGATATTTTTCTGAGAGTGCAGGTCAAAAAACGGAGGCGTAGCGGGCTACGCTGAGTATTTTTGACCTGTGCTCTCGGGAAAATAGACAAGGAGGTTTGCCTGAATGTCATCGTGTCAGTGCACTAGATGGAAAAATACCTCAATCCAAACGAGAGGTGACATTATCAGGGTAAAGGGCGGAATAAAGAGAACCAAAAGAAACATCGGCCATATGATAACCAAGTTGGGAATGAGCAGGTTTCGTTTTTCCAGGCTTGTACTCATAATCATTTTCTCCCCTTCATGCATAGAGAGCACCCATCTGTAATTAATTCATTGTCAAATGGGGCTTTATGTAAATTATTTATACTCCCCATCCAATATGCTGAAGTCAATACCGTTGAGATAATGCATGTGTCCGTCCACCAAATCCTTATGCTCCATCTAAATCCAATTAACCCAAGTATAACAAAGATGCCATTGAAAGTGAAGCATTGCTCTTTCCATAAGAAACCAAAAGCAGTCATAAGCAGCCCTAAACAGCCCATAAGCAGTCCTAAATATCCCATAAGCAGTCCTAAACAGCCTATAAGCAGAAAAACCGGCATCCGCCTGATTCCGGTCCCTTTTTTTACAATCCTCTCCGTCCTCTGTCTTACGGCTGATAACAAAGTGAAAAAAGGCTATTAAAAAGCATTAAAAAGGGCTGTCAAAAAGCAGGTATGTCAACATGGACGAAGCTTCCGTATTGTGATAGAATATTGACATAAAGCTTAAGAGCGAAACACACTTATTTTCGTGTATACAATTTTGAAAATGGTTACTTTTCAATTTATTACAATGTTATGGAAGCAGCTTTACCGAAAACATAAGACCGCGCAAACAGCAGCCGTCTTAGAAGCAGACTTGTGAAAGAAGGCATTTTATGGAGACACATAATACCCTGGAACAGATCAGGACGCTAAACAGGGGAAAGCCAGGCCGGCCTTTTATTTTGTTATAAGGCTCTGAAAATGTCCGGATACGATTATCAGAGGGCCCTCGCTATTTTGAAGTCGGATAAATTTAAGAACTCATTTCTGTCATGAATCCCGTCCCAAAACCAGAACAAAAAACCAATGGATATTGCGGGCATACCCATATACCGCTATTCCCTGAACCGGGCTGATGCGTGGGAATTTCCGGTGGTGTCGGATGAGGTTTGTCAAACGCATATGTATTTTACAGTATATTTATCTTAAAGGAGGCTCTGGCTTATGCGAAATTTTTTTGAAGCTCTGATGAGCGAAAGAAAAAGCACGGCGCTGCCTGAGGAGTTCAATTATTT
This sequence comes from Clostridia bacterium, assembly GCA_021201905.1. GTDB lineage: Bacteria > Bacillota > Clostridia > Lachnospirales > Lachnospiraceae > Enterocloster. Next base: position 7,172 of record JAJQEA010000138.1, on the reverse strand, counting down.
TGGTAAACTCATCGGCAGCTGGCTCATTAACTATGTTGAAGGTGACAATTCCCGTGCCATCAAAGGCGAATGGCATTTTTCCTGGGTTCTTGAAGGAATGGCCATACAGGATGTTATTATCCTGCCTGATTACGAATACGGAACATCGCTTCGCATCTTCAATCCCGCCACACACGCATGGGATGTCGCCTATGGATACACGGGGAACATAATACGGCTTGAGGCAAGAAAACAAGGCGAAATGATAGTTCTCACATTTACCAGTGATGAAAACAGAAAATGGGTTTTTACCAGGATTGATGATAATACATTTCATTGGCAAAATGTTACTGTTCAAGATAACGGCCAATGGCACATAAATGCCCAAATACAAGGGGAACGCATCTAACAGCGTTCCTGATGAGGCATAACTGTTTGCAGCTTGTTGGCTTCCCTTATCTTATTGCAGTATCCATGAAACAGTGTGTCTGCCTCACTATCCGTAAACCGTTTTCCCTCCAGAGCCTGCAGGTATTCTCTGACGGCCTTGGGAAGACTGCATAACCCCCACTCTTCCATCTCCTTCCTAATCAGGTCCAACCGCTCCATGCCATGGCTGTATCTGACGCCGGATATAAAGCTGAAATATGAATCGGCGCCTATATAGGTCTGAATCCTTTTTTCAAACAACAGCTCATTGGATTTGTACGCTGAAATAAACTGGTCCAGGGAATGCATTTCATTCAGCTCCGGCAGTACCCCATTCAATATGCTTTTCTTTAATTCTTCAAACCGCGGCAGGAATTTCTCTGTATAATTTTTATATTGACGCCCGATATCCCCGCAGTGCCAATCCGGAAAGGTCACCCATCCAAATCCCCTGTATGGGTCCAGGCAGTCATGGGGATAGATTCCATCCGTACCAAAGCTGACGATAGGCCTTGTGTCAAAAACAGGTCTGTAGGAGACCCATGAGCGCAGCCTGTTTTCCTGAACCTTGAAATAGAATTCCTGCAGCAGTCCTTGTCTCTCTCTTATATACGTTGTGGGTTTGCTCAGGACAAATCCCTGCTCATATAAAAACGGCCTCAGCTCACTGCGGATTAGCGTCCGGACATCTTTCTTAAAATCAAAACCACTGTTTTGGGGCATCTTCAATCCTCCCGTCCAGAAGGCGGATGGCTCCTTAACCTTCTCTTTATGGCAAAAGCGACAAAACAGGCCAGATAGGCGGCGGAACAAAAGAAAACCGTAAAACACGTTACCCTTGCTTTCTTCAGCCACTGCCCTTTTGTCTGTTTTGCCGGAATGGTCCTGTAGCCGTCTCCATCGGATAACACCCTGCGCTCTATTTCAGCCCTGACATTGACGGCTGCCCTGGCCTCTTCAACGGATGAAACCCGTTCGTGATAGGAATAGTCTGCTCCCCCTGAATCCGAAGCGGCATACCTCACATAATAATTATAATTTGTATGCGCCGGCGTACTCCCCATCCTGCGTACATACTCAGTTTTCGTATACCACTCGGCGGCCGTAAACTCCATGACTCCGCAATCATCATAGGCTGCAGCCGGCATTACAGCGATATATTTGGCGGCGGCCATTATAAGACCGGCCAAAGCAAATATAGCAATCACAAACCCCATATAATGACTAAAAAAAGACGTTCTCCCTTTCATTGCCCTCTCCCATAATACCTGATTTATCAAACCGGTTACTTTTCCAGGATATCTTATCCCTGCACGGTCTAATATGCGGCCACTCCGGTCCGCACTTCTATCTGATTATTATAATATAAAACAGGATATATCTCAATGCATATCAGCGCAGGATCGGATATCCTGGTTCGGAGAACTCTGTCCCGGCATCGTGCTCCAGGCTCACTGCATGGGCAACGCAGGAGCAGGACGCAGGAACAGGCGCGGAACTTGTTGTTAGGACAAGGCCTGTATGATATACTCTAATAAAGCGGCTGATGTTTTTAGGGATGAAGCAAATGAACGCGCAGATTGGGGTTTGCAGGGCTATTGCACAGGGCCAAAGCGAAGGAACTTTCCGCAAACAGGGCGCCATACAGCACATATTCCGGAGGCCGGTTCTGATTCGCGTCATAAATACAATTACTTAACTGAAAGTTAGAATTATAGCTGATAAAGGAGACAACATGAGGATATCAAAGAAAATAATCATGATAGCCTTCTTCGCGGTATCCGCTGCCGCCATTTTATCCATCCTGCTGGCTGTGGTGAGAAACAGGGCCGAAGCACACAAAAAGGCGCAAAGGAAGCTTGAATTTACAGAGGATGGTCTGCTGGCAGAAATGCGATCTTCTCCCCTCTGGGATGAGGGACAGGGCGAATGGGTGTTTTATGACACCGTCTATCAGGTATATAATGACGGAAGTCAGGTATTTTTTGCAGAAAACTTCCAGGACGGATATACAGTTGAGCTCCCACCGGTGACATCACGGATTCCCAGGGAGGAAGTGCTTGCGATTCAGGAGGTGATTGAGGAAAATGAATTCATGGAACTGCCGGAGGATATGAGCAATAATACGGTTTGCGACGGTGGTGAAATGCATTTAACAGTTTATACCGCCAGCCAGTCCCACACCAGCGGCGGCAATAATCCTTTTGGTGCGGAAGGGACTGAACGCCTAAGTGCTGTTTGTTCTGCAATACGCGGCCCGTACACAGACGCGCAGGTGGCATACAGGATAGAGGTGGACCGGATATTAAAGGAGCAGTATAACGCGCGCAATCATAAATAGCAGTTTGCGCCGTAAGTCTGTATTAATATGTATACCCCGGGTTGTTTTCCCTCATAACCCGGCAGGGATTTCCGTATGCGATTGTATTGCTTGGGATATCTTTTGTAACAATGCTCCCTGTGCCAATTACCACATTATCTCCTATCGTAACTCCCGGCATAATAATAGCCCCGCCGCCAATCCAGACATTGTCGCCTATCGTGACCGGCGCTGTCTGCGTTTTACAAAATTCAAACGAACCATCGTCTTTGGGCTCTCCAAACCGGTCAACCGCATTTGTAGGATGGTACGCTGTATATATCTGCACATTGGGAGCAATGAGAGCATTGTTTCCGATGCGTATGATATTGTCGTCTAAAAATGTACAATTCATATTTACTTCACAATTATTTCCAAAAAATATATTATTTCCATAGTCAACAAAAAACGGGGCAGTTATCCATAGGTTCCTGCCCTTCCCTCCCAGCAATTCATTTAGAATCCTTTCTTTGCCCTGTGCATCGGCGGAATCGGCATTATTGTAGCATCTGACCAAATCCTTTGCCCTGTGCCACTGTGTCAGCAGCTCCGGATCGCCGCAATCATAAAGCTGTCCCGATAACATCTTTTCTCTTTCAGTCATACTTTTTCTCCTCCAAACAGGAATTTTATCCGTAATTAATCAAAGTATAACAAAGAAGTCTTTGAAAGGGAAGCAAAAATGCTGCTCTCCTGCCTCTCCTGTGGGTGTCTCTCCTGTCCCCCATGGGCACCATGGACGAATTGACTGCATTATGGTAGAATATTTATTATAGAAACAGCAGACATTTCTCTTTTAAGCAAATAAATGGAGGTGTTTTGTACCATGGCAAATTGGGGAGGATTTGTTTTTAACGAACCCTATCTGGGTGAAACAATTAATCAGATCAATGATGTCATTTTACCTGTACAGTAATTATTGTATTGAAGAATTTTTGCCCGGCCACATTGTCATTGGAACGAATGGAAACGGGGAATTATATGGAATTGATAGAAATGGGGATTATTTCAACGTACCTGAAATACTTGAAAAAGAATATATCTCAGTTTTAGGAAATGATATAGAAAAGCTGCCTGAAAAAATAAATGAACTTTGGAAGCAGTAAACAAAACAATATTCGTTTGGATAACGAAGTGAGCCCAAAATATCTTGCAATAGATGGAGGTGTAAAATGACAGAACAGGAATTCAAAGCAAAGTCAATGGAACTGATTAAGTGTATGGTTGATACGATTGCGGATAAGGAATATACAAAACTTAATTCCTCCATTCCGCCCAAGCTTTCGTGGGCTTCCTTTCATGACGCGGAACCAACACCGGAAAATGCCTGTCTGGGTTTTGGGGAATGGCTGGATGGGCAATTGGCCATGTGGGAGGAAGATGAAGATAAAAAATTCGTTGTAGACCATTTCAATGCGTCTTGTTTAGATGGAACAGAGCTAGAAAAAGATAATACTTCTTTTGTACTCTATCATCCCACAAGTTTTGGAGAAACATTGGACTTTTGGTTTGAAATAAACTTTGAGATAAAAGGTGAACACATATCGGCAGTATTTGATGTGAATATGTAATGTTTTCTTTAGAAGGAGGAACTGAATATGACAACATCCAATATAAAGGCCATCATCCAACAGGATATTCATAAAGTCTGGGAAACTGTAACGGCAGTCGAGCGTTATCATACATGGCGAAGTGATGTGAGCAGAACAGAATGGACCGATGAAAAACAGTTCATAGAATATACAAAAAATGACTATTCAACTACATTTACCATTACTAAGGCGGAACCCTGCAGGCGTTGGGAGCTGGATGTGGAAAACAGCCATACTAAAGGACACTGGACCATTGTATTTACATCCAAAGGCTGTGAAACACAAGTTGACTTTACAGCGTGTGTGGATGCGAAACAGCTTTCCATGAGACCCGTTGGTAAGAGCGTATTTGAACAGACCTATATGAAAAAGGCTCAAACTCAATTTATAACGGATTTGAAGAAAGCCCTGGGTTAACAGCTCCCGGCTTGTAGGTGAGTTGAATTGAGGGCGGCTTGCAGATTGCAGGCAAACAAGGCCAGGATTCATATTACTCCAAATGCTGTCTGCCAATATACTCATATCCAACATTGAATAGGGCGCAGTTTATATCAGAACCTTCCCCCACCTCAAATATCCTGACAGATCTTGCGTGAATATCAAGAACAACATTATCGTTTATATCAGTAAAGGAATATTGGAAAACCCCATCCTCTCCTTTACTGATTGTATATTCTGAAATATCCCCAAACACAGAGTTTTGTTCTTTTACACTGTCCACGTCATCATAAATCAGCACCAGCTCCCTGGTATCCCATGTTTGGAAAGACACTTTAGCCATGCGGCATCCAATTAAAATACTTTCAATATGTCCATCACATTCAGGAAAACGTTTTAATTCCTTTATTTTGTCCACCCCCACATAATATCCTGATTCAGAACTATTATATCTTCCCGTCCGAAAATAATTTTCCAAAAATCTCTTCCGTTTCACTACTCATCCGGCGTACAAAACCGCTCAGGGAGACAACGGAGGGTATACCATCCTTGCCCAATTTCAAAGGTTTTTCTTTGTTTCTGGGCCCAAACCGGAGTTCGGGCAGGATTTCAACCGGCAATGGGCGCGCTTCTATCTTTGAGCCGTGAGACCCGGATGCAGCGGTATTTGCACAGCAGGTCTGCGGCTCCTGGTGGAATTTATGGGTTTTCCTTCCATTTCCTTTGGTACTAATATCTTAGTTCCCTCTGGCAAATCCTTCCTGTCCTCATATTTTTCCGAGTTGCACATATAGAAAACACCGCCGGACCTGTACTCATGCTCAAGGGCGTAGCCCTCCGGGACCAGGGCGCTGTGTATCTGCCCGGTTTCACGTATCAAGTAATCAAACGCAATCTCAATTTTTTCCACCGGCAATCTTGCCATGACGCACAGCGTCCCTTCCGCCAACGTTACCGGATAAATCACATCACCCGCCTTGACGCTTGCGATGGACGGCATTTTCGTGTGCTGGCTGCCGAATATCACAGACAGTTCCCGGTATCCCCGGCTTTCTTCAAGCCCTTAATATAGTCCTTTGGCCAATACGTTATAAATCCTGCCATGTTTCCTCCTCATATCTCTGTAATCCTGATTTTATCACCAGAAGTCTGCAACCATTCCAGATAGCTTCTATCCTGAAATGGCCTTTTCCAGAGCACCGCATTCTCCTGCGCCTGCAATAATAATTGTTGTTTCCTTTTCAAGATTTCCCTATCCAATCCGGAAATATAGTATGCGGCGCTAATCTGACAGTCCGAACCATCATATTCATCATCAAGGAGGAAATCAAACAGTAACCCGGCCAATTCCTCATCCTTTCGGTATCCGTCAAAAAAATCCTTTAATCTCTGGTGGTAATTTGCATTGCAGCTCCACACTAAGTATTCATATAAGGCTTCTTTGTCCCATTTTTTATCTTTTATGGGACAATTTTGCTCCAGCTGTTCCCAAACCCCATCCTGCATTTTTGATAAGCCCCTTATTCCTTCCGCTGGTTTTTGGTATCATAATTCCCGTTCCATTTCCCTAAGGCGGCCAGCATAGTTCCCCATCCTCTTCAACCTCTGCCATCATTCATTTCTGCAAAAACAGGAGGCCGTCCCTCCCCTCAGACACATGCTGGATATTATATAGAGAATCCTCATAACAGTTTCCCATATCCTCCACAAGGGCAAAAGGCAAGGTATTCGGGTATTCGCCTCCAGTTAATTTTGAAAGGCTGACCGACGCATCATTGCCTTCCAGACCTGTCTGTATGGCTTTTACAAGAGAAAACTGCCATATCCTAATGGTGAGCTCCAGAAGCTCCTCCATCTTTTCTTTTATAAATTTGGCCGGATACCCGTTTTCCAACACATCCGATTCCGGCAGGATGATCTCATGGGTAAACGCCCCGCTCTCAGGATAATTGTTCATCCAGAAGCCCCGCACCTCGGAATAACCGCCGAAGCCATATATCACCTGTTTATAATCGTGGGAATGGTGTTCCGTGAACCCAAGCTCAAAATCATCTTCCAGCTTCCTCTGGTTCCATTCAATGATTTCCTCCAGGGAATCATTTTCAAATCCCCAGTAGCCTGATTGGAAGGCCATGCCGGCCTTGTGGAGCACCGCGTAAAAATCCCTCACAAATAAAGGATAAAGGTCTTCCCTTCTGAACTGGACCGATAGATTGAAATATGCCGGCATACCATCACACCGCCTTTCACTTTATGCAGTCGATTATACCATATGGCAGGCGCTTACGGCAACAGGAACGCAACAGGAACGCGGATACGCGCGTGAATTCCAAAAGTAAATCCGGTATGCAGGACTAAACCCTACATCTACGTAA
>JAJQEA010000425.1 GCA_021201905.1 Clostridia bacterium | reverse complement strand
ACCAGCAAATTCCCGACACAGCAAGCCAGGAAGCTCTCCACCCTGTCCATGCAGGCTCTTTTATACGAAGTCAGTGTCACGCCCAAACCGGGACTGGTGGACCGGAACAATACAGGGGCCCATAAGGATATAGATATCTTCACCTTTGAGGCCAGCGCCGTGTCGCTGAATCACTACTTTGAACAATTTGCCCTGTGCGGGATTGAGAACGGGCACGAACCATTTTCCCGCATCTTTTCCAGGCTCCGATCCCTGGGTATCCAGGCTGAGAAAACCATGCTCCGGGCCACCAACCAGGTAAACACGCATAAGGGGCTCATATTCTCCCTGGCCATCATGAACGGCTCCCTGGGATATATGTATGCCAACCACATTCCCTACTCTGGGGACGCCCTTCTGGAAATAAACAGGAAGCTGGTGGCGGATGTACTTGATGATTTTAATGATGTGACGATTGAAAATGCCCACACAAACGGCGAAAGGCTCTATGCTCTCTACGGCATGAAGGGAGCCAGGGGCGAAGCACTGTCCGGTTACCACACAGTTCTCAAGGAAGCCCTTCCTGTGCTGAAACATCAACTGGACAGGGGCCTCTCCCTCAATGACGCCGGCGCTGTGACCCTGCTATACATCATGGCCCATTCAGAGGACACCAATATTGTGAACCGCTCCTCCTATGAGTCAATGAAGAACATCCAGGCCCGCCTCCGTGAAAAGTTAAGTAACCCGGAATTCATAACCGGGGATCCGATTCCTTATATGGAAGCGCTGGACAGGGAATTCATAACATATAATATAAGCCCCCCCCCCCCCCCCGCGGGGGGGGGGGGGGCAGCGCCGACCTGCTGGCCCTTACCTTCTTTATTTATCTGTATGAAAACTCAGAACTTTCTTCTATATGATAGACCACGTAACCCGCGTCTTTGACAGCCTGTTTGAGCTCACTGTTTCCGTGCTCCTGTTTCATCCGCACCAGGGCCTCCCCCTTTTCCAGGTCCACCTGGGCCCACACCCCTTCCAGGCTGTTGAGGGCGTTTTCCACATGGCTGGCACAATTACCGCAGGACATGCCGTCCACCCTGAGAATCCGTGAATAGGGATAGTGTGATGTATCCTTATCCCTGACTTTGATTTTTTTCACCGATGGCTGGGAGGAGACTCCGCAGCATCCGGAGGTTAGTTTCTTGGCATAGCTCTTGATTCCAATGATTGCAATGACAATCAGAATGGCGCACAGAATGGCTGTTGACATACTATCATCTCCCTTTTAATTTGCTGATAAATGGTTTTGATAAATGGCTTCTGCAATAAGATTAGCATTGACTAACTCAAATGTCAATTCCTTCTTTCACCCAATCCGGCCTTCCTGTCCTCTCCCTATCCCCAAAACAAATGTGTCCTGAAAGCCGGCCCTCCATATAAAGGGCAGCTTCCAGGACACATAATCTTACTCTGCGGACTCCGGGCCCGCGTATATTTTCCCGCCGTCTGAACTGTTATAATATTCTCAACACACAACTATTTCTCTTTCATCAAAGCCTTGACAAGGGCCGCCCCCGCAAACAGCATAATGAAGATAAAGGGGAATGCCGCTGCAAGTGAGATGGTCTGAAGGGGTTTTAATCCTCCCGCAATCAGAAGTCCCACAGCCAGAAGGGACTGTACAACGCCCCACAGCACCTTTCTTCCGTTCTTGGGATTCAAGTCTCCCTTGGAGGAGAACATGGCAAGCACAAAAGTGCCGGAGTTTGCCGAGGTAATGAAGAATGTACACAGCAGTATGAGGGATACCATGCACAGAATCATTCCCAGAGGATATTTGCCCATAACAATGAACAGTCCCGTCTCAGGCTTGCTTGCGATATCCGCCAGCTGGGCAACGGTAAGGGTACCGTTCATGCCCAGATGCAGTCCCAGGCTTCCCATAATGGCGAACCATAGAATGGATCCCAGGGCCGGCGCCAGCACAACGCCAGCAATGAATTCCCGAATGGTTCTGCCCTTGGGGATACGGGCAATAAAGGATCCCACAAATGGAGCCCATGCAATCCACCATGCCCAGTAGAACACTCTCCATGCTCCCACCCAGGTATTGTCACCGTAATTGTTAATCATGAGGCTGTCTCCAAAGAAGTTTTGCAGATACTGCCCCAGTCCGTTTGTCAGGTTGTTAAGAATCTCAAGTTTCGGCCCTACCAGGAAGGTAACCGTGATCAGGCCAATGGCAATATATAAGTTAGCGTCGGAAATGATCTTAATACCGCGGCTGATGCCGTCAACAGCAGACCAGATGTAGATAACGCTTATTACCGCAATGATAATAATTTGAATCACCAGGGTCGTGGGAATGCCAAAGAGGTAGTTAAGACCTGCATTAATCTGCATAACGCCCAGTCCAAGGGAAGTGACAACGCCTGCAACAGTGGCGAACACTGCCAGCACGTCGATGGTCTTTCCCACCCATCCGTTGATTCCCTTTTCACCGATCAGTGGTTCAAATATGGAGCTGATAAGGCCTGGTTTCCCCTTGCGGAACTGGAAATAGGCAAGGCCCAGTCCAATGATGCAGTAGTTTGCCCACGGATGAAGTCCCCAGTGCATATAGCTGGACCGTATGGCAAAGTTTGCAGCGGCTTCCGTACCAGCCTCAATTCCGGGAATCGGGCTTGAAAAATGTGCCAGAGGCTCAGAGATCCCCCAGAATACCAGACCCATGCCCATGCCTGCACCAAACAGCATGGCAAACCAGGATATGGTGGAATATTCCGGCTTGGAGTCATCCGGTCCAAGCTTAATCTTTCCCCATTTACTGAAGGCAATGGCAACGGAAAAAATAACAAACGCGGTCATGGCCATGAGATACAGCCAGCCGAAATTATTGGTCAGAAATGAATATGCAGCATTTGAAACAACTGTAAAGTTGGCATTAAAGGCAACCGCCCATATTGCCATGATAATGGTTATTGCTAGTGAAACTACGAATACCTGATTTTTGTCTTTCATATAGGCCCTCTCCTTCTCCTAAAAGCATGCGGACAGCCGGCAAAATGATTCTGGACAGCCAAATAAAAGCTCTCTTGAAAACATAAGCTCCCAAGCAAACACAAATGCCGCCTGACAGGCCCCCCTGCCAGGCGGCACACAAAGCCACTCATCACTCATGGCATACAGAACCGTATTTCGTACCGCCCTGTATCCTAGATTTCTACTTTGAAAATCGTCTGCTTTTTAATATCTGTAGCCAGAGCATCCAGCGCAGCCTCCACTCTGGAGCGGCGCAGCAGATGCTGTTCCTCCTTGGAGGTGGAAGGATTGCCGAGAGGATAAGGTATGGATATGGTTGGTACCATACGGTTTACGCCAACCGTCTGGGCAACCGGAAGAAGGTTACACATAAGTACAACAGGGAAGCCTGCGCGCTCAAATTCTTTTACCATCGTTGACCCGCAACGAGTACAGGTCCCTCAGGTAGAGACCATGATGACGGCATCCACATGGTCCTCCTTTAAAAGCGGTATGATTTCCTGGGCCATTCTTCTGGCCTCTCCCTGTGTGGTTCCGGTTCCTACGGTTGAATAGAAATAATCGTGGAGAGAACCATATTTGCCCTCATTCAGGAATTCCTTCATAACATCCACAGGCATAATGACGTTGGGGTCCGCATTGGCAGCCGCCGGGTCAAAGCCTGCGTGGATTGTCTTAAACTCGCCGCCTGCTAAGCGGTCCATCTTGGAGATATCATATCTGCCCCAGCGTGTTGCAGATGCGGACTGGATCCTGTCCGGATTGTCCACAGGAACAATACCGCCGGTGTTGGCCAATGCAATCCTGGCATTCTTTAAGTCCTTAAGAGCCGGCGCGATGGGCACCAGGTCCTTCTTAGGAATAATCAGCTCAGACTGATAGGGCTGCCCTGTGGCCTTGGCAATGAGCATATCCACTGCGCGGTCTGCTGCTGCCATGCCGTCCTCCCGCCATACCTGGTGGCGGATTCCTCTTGCATAATAACCTTCTGCATCCGGTCCCTCCGGTGTCTGGCCCTTTAACAGCTTGTCGGCCAGCTTTACCATGGCGCCTGCATCCTTCTTCATGCTGGCTGCGGAATGGCTGCCTGTCATGACGTACATATCCTTCTTAAACATCTCAACGCCGGGGTTCTCCACGTGCATGGATGTGATGACCGGTACGCCGAACTTGGCGGAAACCGCCTTTCCAATCTCGCCGCAGGCAACACCGTAGCGGCCTGCCTGGAAGGCTGGTCCGGCCAGGAAAAGATCAAACTCCCTGCCCTCTAATGCGGTCAGAATTCTTTCAATGGCTTCATCTCTGTGTGTGCTCATAAAGTTGTCACCACAGATAATGGTTGTGGTAACCTGGGCGTCAATTTCTGCCAGCATCTGGTTGATGGCTGCTGTGGGTCCCATGACGCCGTCTCTGATTTCCGGTTCATAATCAGCCTTGTCTTTGCCGCCAATGCCTGCAAAGAACTGATTGATATAACAGATAACGTTCTTCATAACGAAACTCCTTTCACTGTTTTTCCTTAAAATTCCCTGACAGTCTTGGTGGACCAGCCGATAATCTGGTCTCCGCAGAACATGGCGTTGTTTTCCATGATGATGGATCCATCCGGCCTGACAGACGGCCCTAAAATCTCATCACCGGCCCAGCCTCCTGACAGACCATCCCTTGCAAGGGCTTCCAGCTCGCCGATTACCTCCGGCATTGGCGGAAGTTCAACCAATTCAGAAACATTACCGGTAGAAACAATGGCATCTTCCTTCTCGTCCATGGAAACCAGGGGATCGGACTTGCCGTCGCGGCCTGTACACTCATTTGTAAGACCTACCGTCTTAACGCCCGCGTCCTCCAAAGCCACGATGCAGCCTGTAAAGTCAGCGTCCGGATTGCCGTAGCCCTCCTCAGTCACAAGTGCGGCGTCTGCTCCAAGGGATTTGGCAATCTGCGCCACAAACAGCGCGGAACGCTCCTTCTGCTCCAGTGCAACATTCAGGTTTGACATGATGACTCCCAGGAAATTAAGGGTCTTGCCGTGCTCCTTGTACAGTCTCTTGATAACAGGGCAATTCTGGAAATCATAGGTAGCCCACTTGGAAGAGCATGGCATGAAGCTTCCGGAAATCATGGCTCCGTCCAAAACCTCGTTGGGGTTCATGAAGGTGGGAAGCATATGGTTGCAGTCCCATCCATAGCAGAGATCGTTGTAACCCATCTCCTCCATCTGAGACTGAGGCTGCATCACGTATACAACAGATGGAAGCTTTTCCGTCTCAGGAGCTCTCCTGATAACCGGTTCCAGCTCGTAGCTCTCAACCTCTTCCGGCTCCATATCCTTTACACAGGAACCAATGTATTCGGCAAGTTTGTGAACCGCCTCCCTGATGGCCCTGTTTTTCTTCTGCTGCTCCCGTTTCTCAAAGTCCTCGTCTGTATCTGCAACCAGCACAAGATTCTTAAGTTTGGAGAAATATGTATATTTAGCGCCTTCCCCTCCCATGTCAATGAGTCCGTCCTGGAAACCTCCCCAGTGTCTTCCGACGGCCAAAAGGCTCATATCCTTCAGGCAGTGTGTTCTTCCATCTCCAGCCTGTGACAGTGGTCCTGTGTAACCTGGGAACAGTGCGTCCCCATTCACCTTTACTCTGCACTCTACCGCCTCTTTAACAGGTACCAGTCTCACCATGTCACCAGGCTTTACTATCCTTAAATCTGCCTCCGTGATGTGTGGGTCTCTCTTGACAAAGGCAAGGCAATCCTCTTTGTCTACCGTAAGGATACCGTTCTGATATTTGGTCTTGTCACCAAATACGATGTCCTTCACATAAAAATTACCGAGTTCCAGCTTCATAAATGAACTACTCCTTTCTTATAGAAATTTTCTATAGTTCTGGCTCTTAACAGTTAATATTTTAACATTAACTGCCCGGTTTGCAAGGCTTTTTGTGCATTTTGACGATTTTCAGAACATTGTTGGATAATACCATGGTAACTTTATGCATCATGTAAGGGACTCAATCTTTTGAATCCATTCCCTTTGTATTTCAAAACATACCCCTAATTCGTCCGCCGGTGAATCAGGTTCCAGTTCAAAGACCCGGTCCCAGCTGGAAATAATTTTCTTTTTCAGCATGGGATAGTAGTTGCCCTGTGCCCCTGTGACAAGAGCCATCTCATTCTCAATCCCATACCGTTTCAGCTCCTCGTTAAAGGCCCGCTCATCCTCCAGGTTAAGCGGCACATACATATAATTGACCCTGAACCCCCAGGCATACTCAGAAATGACATAAACCTTTTCCTCAGGTATCCTGATGGTGAGGCACACCGTATCCTCTGTGTTCCTCAGCCTGTATTCGTCATGCATGGACAGCCATATGGGAAATGAGCACCCCTTCGGAACATCCATTCTCTCCCTGCACCGTTCGGCAAACCACCGGTAAAGCTTCAGGTAATACTCTGAAATGGAGTCATTTTTCATCCTGATATACTCCTCCTTTACCCGGTACACACCTGTATTTTCCAGTTCCTCCAGCACCTTTTTGGACTGCCTGGTGTAAACCGTATAATATCCGTTTTCTATTTTTCCGCTCATATCAAATCCTCCTGTCCCCATCACATATTTTCTGGCTTCATAAAAAATGAGCCGCGGAAATCTCTTCTGACGGCCGCGGCAATTCATATTGTTTCTGATGGTTTTTATCTGGCATTTGCCAGATAATCATGGCCCAGTGTATCGCTGGCATATATACCTACAATGACTTCCACATCACGCTTAAACTCCTGGACCTTACCCTCGATTTCATCCGGTTCCAGGCCATAATCCAGAATCTCCTTCAGGTACCCCTTATACAAAAGGCAGACCATCCGGTTCATATTCATGGCATTTCCCATGGTAATAACGCCTGCCTGGGCGCAGCGCTCCGCCATGACCATGTCACGCTCAAACAGGTCTGTGGACTGGAGCATGACCTGAAGATATGGGCTGACTATATTGATTCGTTCCGGAAACATATCATAGTATTCACGGATGGCTGTGGTCAGGTTCCGGCTGGCCGCGCTGAAAAATATGATATCAAAGGCCTAGGGATAGCGGAAGGCAATACGGCAGTAGCATTCCCATATGCCGATGTGCATGTCCCAGATATCACGTCACTCCTTCTCATGGACATTCAGCTCCTCCAGGTACTCATCCAGATACCCCAGGTTGGCATAATAAAGCAGCTCCTCCACATTCTCAAAATACCGGTACATGCTGGTGGTACTGCACTGGAATTCCTTGGCCATCCTCCGTATGGAAATGGCCTCAGTCCCCTCGTCCCTGATGATTTCCAGGGCCCTCTCTATGTAGACCTTTCTGTTCAAATCCTTAAAATACTTTCTCCTCACTCGTTCATTTTCCACTGAAACCATCCCTTTCTTCTGAATCTGAATGGGAAGTAATTCCCACCACATCCTCCTGCCTGAGCTGCCATACGGCGGCTCCCAGGTTCGTCTGTTCCGTATTGTCTATATCAAATATGCGTTCCCAACTCTTCCTGATTTCCGACTTAAGGTATGGGTAAAAGGGAGACTGGAACACTTCCCAGTAAGCGGACACCCCCATCTGGTTCATCTTCTGTTCAAAGCGGGCCTCGTCCTCCCGGTCCTTTCCCATGTAGGAAAGATTCAGAACCTTCTGCCACTTGTCACGGTCAAACAGGACCGCCCGTTCCCTGGGAATGGACAGCTCCAGCAGATAACTGTCCCGGGACAAGTACACCCAGCTCCGGTCGAAAAAAAGCCAGATAGGAGATTCCGCTCCCTCCGGCGGTTTGACCAGGAGCCCGGCCCTCTGTTTAAAAAAGCCGTACGCCTCCTTGAACACCCAGGCGCTCTCCTCATACTTCCTGTCAATAAATTCCATCTTTACCTGGGAAAATCCATTCTCCCTGATACAGTCAAGGACCGCGTCTGTCTGGGCCGTCCACAGATGCAGCATGGAACCCGGGCTGAATCCAACCTCCTTGTTATCCCTCAGCATATTATCCTCCATAGGCATATTCCTGACTTTAAACTATATTTTCAGTGTACATTGTTTTATAATATTTGTCAAAAAGAAAACGAAAGCCCTTTCGATCTTTGTCCAATGTTCTATCATATGCCCCTATTTCATACAGTGTAACAGGAGGTGCGTATGAATATTTCACTAACAATCGCCGGAATTCTGTCCGTATCCGTACTGGGAACTCTTCTCCATTTTACCTACCAATGGTCCGGCCGCAATCCCCTTATCGGCCTTATCGCCCCAGTCAGCGAGTCTGTCTGGGAACATATGAAACTGCTGTATTTCCCCATGCTTCTGTTTGGACTATGGAGCTTAAAGGGCGTGACCGACACCTGCCGTATATCTGCATTTCACGCCGGGCTGCTTGTTGGAACCCTCCTGATACCAGTGCTGTTTTACGCCTATACAAGTGTGCTGGGACGCAGCATTCTGGCTGTGGATATAACAATATTTTACATCTGCGTCATTGCTGCCTTTCTCATATACCGCGGACTGTCGGGAAACTGTCTTTTAGAAAAATACAGCCATGTGACGTCCATGGCCGTGTTTCTTTTATTGATTTGTTTTCTGTTATTTACTTACTTTCCGCCGGGATTTTCTATCTTTAAGGATCCAAACGAGTGATGCCGGAAACGGGATTTTAAAGCCATAAAATACAGACAAATACAGAATGGAATAAGACATTATAATGACCAGTATTACCTGTAAAAGAACTGCAAAACAGTCCTTTACTGTTCCCCTTTTGAACGGGTAAAGCGGCTGTAATATACAGGATATCTACGCTGATTTTCGTAAGATAATGTCCGTCCGCCCACGCCGCAATCCCAGATTGCAGTATGGCTGACGGACATTGCTATGCACGCCCTTTCAGGCATCCGGTTTGCTTTACCGGACCAACTTATAATCCAGGGCTGGCTACTGATCAGTGGATTCCAGTTTGAATATGACGGGCCGCAGTCCGTCATTGCAGCTGCATATGGCAACTCCCGGATTTTTAATCCAACTTCCGTTATAAAACAGTTCATTTGCACCATGGGCCAGGGCAAAAACATACTGATGGATGGCGTTCCATGCCCCATCACAAAACCCATCCGGCTTTGCGTAATCCACATAGAATACCTGTCCTTCCTGTATCACGGGACAGGCAGTCAGACCCTCCACCCCATATTCCCGGGCCAGTTCTTTGTCCAGGGTGGTTTTTAAGACAGTTATCTTTACTTTCTTCATGTTCTTAACCTCCTTTTGTCACCGCGGTTTCCTTTTACTTTTCATAATCATTCCGGCATATCATTGCCGCTTTTCCTACCGCGTACATTATTATATCTACATCAATTATTGGGTTCCCTGATTCTGATTAACTCTATTTTTCCTTCACTGGACAGCCGCTCCGCCATAGACTTTACACCCAGAATTTCCGTATTGGTATGGCTTCCCACAAAGAGATTCATCCCGCAGAATGCGGCATATTGCTGTGAATACAGGGCATATTCCCCTGTAACATATGTATCACATCCCAGCTCCGCCGCCACCCTCATTTCACTGGTCATGTTGCCTGCGCCCGCAGCCACAGCTATCCGGCAGACCGGCCTGTCGTTATTCCGGTGACAGCGCACATGTTCCTGCAATATATGGGTGAGTCTCTCCGAAAAAGCCTCAAAATCCATGGGTTCAATTTCACCGGCAACGCCTCCATAATACAGTTCCCTGTACGGCATGACCTTTTTGCAGTCCCCCATCCCCAATGCCTGAGCCAGCGATGCACTTGTACCAAAGTCCGCATCGTCTAAGGGCGCGTGAAAAAAGGCATGTGTAATACAGGCTTCCTGAAGCATCTTATTGCAATGTTCCTTTAATCCATATATAAATTCCCATGAGTCATGGTGTGTAAGAAGAAAATCCACCTCATTTTCCTTTGCATGCTCTATGATTTCCCCTGTAAGATTAGTGGCATATCCAATGCGCCTGATATCCCTTTCTGTCTCATTAAAAAAGCCCCATTCTTCCGGAAATAAATGAAGTTTTTCAGAATCAAACATGTCCAGCAGACGCTTTTTCAGGTATTTATATTCCATGTTCTGTTTCTCCTTTTAATGTTTCACTTGTTTCTATATTTTTTCCCTGTTTATTGCCCTGACTTTATATATTTTAACATTAATTCCGCATTACCCGAACGTCCGCACAGATTATTAATCCGCATCATGACCTGGGCTTTATCACGCTCAATATTGGTCTCTTTATACTGTTCCTTGTCCCTGTTTACGACCACCTTTTCTACCCTTCCGTCCTCAGAAAACTGGACCATATAAATACAAATTCCGGTCCAGCTCCGGTGAATATGCAGGATGTTATTTTCAAAATATTCAAACCACTTGTCCTCCATTTCACACGGAATATGTCCTCTTTTAAGCATGGAAAATTCACTTTCTGTCAGACTGATATCCAGTGAAAAGGATGCTGTTTTCTTCGGCATATCAAGTGTTTTCCAGTCTGTCTTTTTTGCTATACTCATGGCATATCTCCACCTACTCCATCCATTTCCAAAAAACAAACCGGGCATATATCACCTGGAATCAAAATCCTGCCCGGCCCATTTCGTCCATCATGGCCCGGCGTCTCTTGTAAAGTGTCCTCCACTCCCCGGCAAGCTGCACAGCAGCCTCCCTGCCCTGAGGATAGGATGCGATTTTCTTCAGATACTTCATCAGTTCTTTATAACCCGCTCTGTCACCCACAGCCTCAGCCTTTGCTTTTATATGGACTATATAGGCTTCTTTCATCCTGTCCGGATAGATTTTTTTCAATGTCTTTTCATAAAAATCCAAGTAATACACAGAACCTGAATTCATCACCTCATCCATCAGCCGGTCATACAGCTTTTCTGATTCCAACAGAGACAGTTTAATTCCCGGCACGACGGGGGATGACAACAGTTTTTCCCGGTACTGTTCCCACTCCTTGAGGCCGCAGACTGCCTTTAACTTCTTTATGGAATCCAGGTCGTCCTGTTGGCAGGAAAAGACCTGGAATAGCAGCTCATCTTTATATTCTTTATCCATATGCATCAGGCTGTACAGCTCAATCAGCTTTGCGCTGTAACCTTTTACCCAGGCCTGTGATTTCCGGTCCAGTTCCTTGCTCTCCTTCAGGACACGGATCGCATCCATGTATTTTCCCGCATGAATGAACTCTTCCACTTCCAACCTTCTTACCGCTGCAAATCTGCGGTTTTTCTCCCTGTACTGCCGGATATCCTCTTCGGTTGCATCCAGATCCTTCATAAACTGAATCCGCTTCAGGATATTGTTTTCAACTCCGCCATGGGCAGCGTAATATGTTCCGCAGTCTGTACTGTCTCCCCTCTTTTCAATCCTCGCATCCAGCTTCTGCATTTCCATCATTAAAAGCTTCTTATCATGAAACTCATTCAGAAGAAAATCTCTGATGTAATCCTCCATATAGTCAATCACGGTACCGTCCCACTGATGCTTCTCAAACCAGACCTGCATCCTGTTTTTATCCGGTTCATTGCATTTTCCCAAAATCTGCTGCCAATATTCATAGCACGTGTCTGCCGCCATGGATGTCCCGCCATCCGAATCATCTATATCCTGGTTACCGATTGTGACAAATACCTGGTTCGTAAGCTCAAATGCCTGCATATAGCATCCTTTGTCAATTACCGCCTGTACCTTGTCAAATAAAAATGATTCCATCTCAGATGTATAACCGCCCGCATTTCTCCAATCCACAAACCCGCTTCTGTCCGAATACCTTTTAGAAATATCTTTTATCTCCTTTTTCAACATTGCCATCTGGCTCTGGCTGATTGTATGGGAATACCGGATCAGAATCTGGTTTCTCAGACTCTCATCCTCTAAAGCTAAACTTTCCAGAAAGTCCCTCAGTTCATTGTCCGGAATCCCATCTATTACATCCCTGAGCTCATTCCTGAAATTCAGCTGTTCTTCATCCCGAAGCTTCTCAGATGTCTCCAGTTCTTCTTCTCGTTCTTCAATCTCATACAAAACAGCAGCCATATGCTTGCAGTAATTATCATCCTGTGCATAAGGGCATGTGCAGTTCATGCTGCAGACAGTGCCGTCCCTGAGTTCTATCTCCACCTCATAATCTTCCGTCCCCTCTACCATAGCACAGTATCCGGTCTTTGTCCGCTCCACTTCACCAACAGCGCCCATCTCATAATAACTTAGTCCCCGATCCAGTATACGGGAGCGGAATAAATGTTTCCAATCATTCATGGCGTCTTCCTTTCATGTCTGATGGCGTCTTGCTGCACCTTTGCTAATACAAATTTCCGGAAAAAGGCCGGCAACTTCTACCCAAAGGGAGATTCTTCCTCAAACAGTGTCAATTGATGGTATCCATCTTTCCGGTTTTTCTCATATTCCCCCCAAGTATATCCTCTCAATGCTGCGGAGGGAAACTCACTTCGGAGTTCCCGAAACAGCTTTTTCATCTGTTTTGTGAGATAAATTCCATTTTCTTCAAACGAATCACAAATCCATTTAAAATATTCCTGTTCCGTCATTCCCATTGCAACACATTTAAGCAGTTCCTCCAGTAATTCTCCTGCGGTTTCCGGATTCCAGCCACACTCAAAGATTAAATGGCTGCATATCCTTCCATAGACCGGAAACGCTTGCTTCCAGTTGCCCGAGGCCAGAACATCCCGTACCGAATCTTCAAAAACACAATACCATTTCACCGGAAATTCTTTTCTTTTCTGCAAGATTTCCTCTGCTATCCCATTACAAAAAGTGCTGAAGTATGTCGTCCCGTCATCCAACTCCATAATCGTCCAGAAGTTCCAGCGGCCAAGCCGTTCTGTCACCTCAGCAAACTCCGTCTCCGAACAAAGCGGTTCTGTAGAATTATTACAAAATACTCCGTAAAACAAATCCTGCTCTATCACGCCGTAGATCTCTGCCAGCGAAAGCAACGTATTTTCAAGAGTACACCGTCTCCCCAGATGATTAGAAATTCCATATTCATTCCAGTTCTTTTTTCCCCACTTTACCTTCAGGTATAAATGGTCTTCTGTCTCATCTACATCAACCAGCCCCGCTGCTTCCAGCCGGTTCAATATATTAATTTCTTCGTCTCCGGCCATATGCAAATCCTTCTCAACCAGCCTAATCCACATCTGCTGGAGCAAAGCAGGTATGTTCATCAGCCGTTCAGTAACCACATCATCCGCTTCGTCTTCAACAGTGATTACCAAATCTCCATTTTCGTGGGAAAGCCCGTCCTCTTCCTCTGAAAATTCGTCCTCTTCCCAGTCCGGATATTGGCACAAATCCCCTTGGCTTTGAAGCGTTGTCACAGGTATTTCCCGGTCTGTCTCTCTGATTCCGGTCACTGTGATATAAAACATCCACTCATCACCAAAATCATATAAATAGAGGTATTTATTTCTTACAACCGGTTTTACATCCTGAAGGCGGACTTCATCTGCCAGTATATCTCCGTCTGACATCGGATGATAAATTCCATTGGGATCATACGGTTTTCTGATCCGGCTGAACATATACAGATGGGAATGGTCAAATTGAAATGCATCGAGAATGGCATCACTTAAATCCGCAAAGGTCCGGCTGCCATCTATCTCCAAAACACGGTATATCCGGTTATCAAACGCAGATACAATCTTTAATTGATAACATAAATGCGGCATAGCTTTCATCTCCCACTTCTAAAAAAGAATGTGAATATAATCTCTCTCACCGCAATCGCGCAGCAGTTTCTCAAAGGCTGGAATGATTGTGCTGATTTAATGTCTTTTGTTAAATTATAACATGATTTCCCGGAACTTACGACTCCTGTTTCATGCAGGGAGCATTTTTTAGACATATCAATCCCCTTGCCGGTATCCTGCTGCCAACCATAAAAGGCACCTTAAACCATTCAGAGCGGACAAAAAAATCGAAGCTGCCATAAAATACTGAATCCAGCATCATGTCAGCTTCTTAATGTATTTGCTTTCTCTGCTCCATTATGTTTGATTGCGCTGCTTGTCCTCATACATTAGCTGATCTAACTCACCCAACGCAGCATCCATTTTCTCTCCAAGCCGGCCGATCCCCATCCTGAAGGAAAGGTTGCCGTGCTGGCGGTGGACCGCCTCGTACCGGATACGCGCCTGCCTCAGTGATTCCGAAACAGCGTCAGCCGTTTCTCCGCTTTGGAAAATAGCAATGAACTCATCACCGCCCAGCCGGATCATGGCCATGACTCCAGGCACTTGTTCCCGGATAAAATTTACAAAATCGCGCAGGACCTTGTCTCCAATAAGGTGGCCTTCAAGGTCATTGACAGCCTTAAAATGATCCAAATCAAAGACCGCCGCATAGTGGCCAAAAAAACTGCTCTGAATGCATCTCCAGATAGCGCCAGTTCTGCGCGCCGGTCAAACTGTCCGTCAGGGCATTCTGTAAATTGAACATATCCTCCTGATAGAGCTCCGTCACATCATAGGCAACGGTAAATATGTACTTCGCCCCGTCAAGCGTAACCCAGTACTTCAGCGCATCAAAATATTGGGATGGCTCATTGGTTCCCACTGCTCCTTTAAATTCCAACAGCTTCTTGACACCGGTTTGGTTGTTCTGGTCCTTTTACAGGTCAAGGCTTCCATCATGGCATTGCATGAAGGTATCTGCCACATTTTCCGGTACAATTGCCGCCAGGTCTATATTGGTTTTTCCCAGGGGATCCACATCCGTGTACTTTGCAATCCAATCCCGGAAGTTCTGATTCAAATAAACGATTTGATGCTTTTCATTCCGAAGGCTCAGGAAGCCTGGATATGTTTCTGCCAAAACCTCTTCAAAACATCCGCTTGCTTCTCTTTTCCCAGTTCGGAACCATGGAATTTCCGCTCTTAACCATGGGGCGCGGGGGTAAAATGATACGCTGCTCAAACACCGGGTACTTCTCATCGAATGCTTTCTGCGGGATGGGCCAATTCCACAGCGCAGATGATAATCCCCTTTACCCTGTCATGTATATCCGCGTCCTGCAAAAATACCTTGTCTAATTTGATAATCCGCAGGGGAAGGCTGCCCAGCAAATTCATGTTGGAATAACCGGATCCAAAATCATCCATGGCAATGGGAAAACCCTCTTCATCCAGTTTGTTTAACATCTGGAGCACTATATCCGCAATATCGTTAAAGGCACTCTCAGTCACTTCAATTTCAATGCAGTCATGGGGAATTGCATATTGGTCTATAATGGAGTGGAAGGTCTCATAAAATGCCCGGTAATAGAGGGTGACACGGGAAAAATTCACCGAGATGGGAAACAGCTCCTGCCCCTGCTCCTGACGGTTATGCAGGTATACGCAAACCTTTTTAAGCATATAGAAATCCAAGTCTGCGATGGAACCATTCTCCTCAAACAGCGGGATAAATGAATCAGGATACAAAATGCCCTGTCCAGGCAGCTCCCACCGGACCAACGCTTCAGCTCCAACGATTCTCAGATTGGACAGTTCCACCCTGGGTTGAAGGTACAGCTCAAATTCCTCATTGACAAGAGCATGCTGCAACTGCTCTTTTAATTTGCGCTCCTGTGTCAGCTTTTCCAACAACTGTCCGTCATACCATACCAATGATTTATCAGCGGCTGCCTTTGCTGCTTTGTGAGCCATTTTGGCCTTGTCCATAACGGTCTTAATTAGTTCTGCGTTATTCTGAGTTTGATAGGCCCCATATGTAAAACCAACGCCGCCAAAGGGTTCCAGAAATACCTGTGCTTTTGTAGTATGCTCCAGAATATCTTGTAGCTCAGGAATAAGTGCTTCATCTGTCTCAGCCAGAAGAACAAAATCGTCCGCGTCAAGGCGGGCGCATAGGTAGTTACCATCCTTCCAGTTTTTCAGTGCCGAAGCCAGGGCACACAGAAGCTGGTCCCCCTGGACATATCCAATGGAATCATTAATCATCTTGAAATTATCAATATCGAATGCCACAATAACAAATTTGCTTTTGGCCTGCTGGCGCAGCAGATTTGCGGCAGCAGGTTCAAAGCCCGCCCGGTTCAGAAGACCAGTCAGTTTATCAGTAGATATAGCCGTCTCAAGCTTTCTTTGATTGCGCTTATTGACAATTAAAAAAATGATTATGGAGAGGAATAAAATGAAAAAATACACCAAAATAAAACTGATTAGTTTGTGGTTTGAGTCTTGTTCGGCCTGCAGCACCAAACGGTCCGCCATCTCAAAATGCTGCTGGCTTAAATCATATAGCTCTGCATCCGGGGTACTCCCGGTACGCACAAGACTTTCTCTTTACCATTTTTTGAAATCCAGGTCGTTTTTTTCTACCCACTCATCAAAAATCTGAATATAAACTGCTCCACACGCATCCAAGAAATCCTGATATAAATCCAGTTCCCGAAGCTTGTCCAGATACGCATCCATATAGTCAAATCTTCTCAGAATATTGAATAATATCGTTCTGGTCTCCTTGTCTTCCACAAACTCTTTCGTATAAAAACGCATAATATCCTTATGGTCGATCTCCTCGTATGACAGAAACTTGTAATTATTCCAATCTTTCACCGGAAGCCGCGCATCCGGTGATAATCTCTCCAGTTCCTTTCGGGAAAATGGGTAATAGTCAAACTCGTTGGTATCTTTGTGATAGAAAATGCAGTTATTCTTTCTGACGGACAGCATCATATCAATAATCGTGTTCATATCAAATGCTCCTCTCTTTCTTGATTTCTTCCACAGAAATTTTTAATAATTCCTCCGCCACCTGTGCGGATTTTATGCGCATCAAATTATCCCAGATATCCTCTTTTCCTAGAAGATTCATTCCGCCATGCCATACAAGTTCTTCATCCATTATGGCAAAATGCTCTGCTACTTCCTCTTTCAGAAGTACATTTATTCCTGCATCCTTCATCTGTATGATCATTTCATGATAATACTCCGCGCCGCCATATAAAGCATTTTCCGGATTTGTGGTTATGACTGTCACCTTGCATCCCGCTTCCTGCCTGCTTCTGATAACATAGATAAATCTGTCCACCTTATCCTGACTGATTTCAGGGCTGGATACGATAATTCTCCTTTCTGACTCCACAAGATCCCGTTCAAATACTTCTGCATAGTTGCCCGAATCGTAGATGAAATTTGGATTTTGCTTGTCTGGCGTAATATTAGAAATCAGTGTATAACCAACACGTTTATAGGTACGCAGTCTCTTCACATACATATTCTCAAAGACTCTTATATGTGAATCGATATAATCGTACACAATTACATCCTTCTTGCCT
Organism: Clostridia bacterium; assembly: GCA_021201905.1. Classification (GTDB taxonomy): domain Bacteria; phylum Bacillota; class Clostridia; order Lachnospirales; family Lachnospiraceae; genus Enterocloster. The sequence goes on along the minus strand of JAJQEA010000425.1, from coordinate 6,862 downwards.
TCATAATCACGATTCAGCCTACCGATATACTGCTCCAGTCTTCCTGAAAAAGATACAGGCGCTGCTAACATTAATGTATCTAATCTGGGATAATCAAAACCCTCCCCGATTTTCTGCCCGGTAGCCACAAGGATAAGACTTTTATCCCTTGGAACCTCCCTGAGCTGTCTTCGAATTTCCGAATTCTCTTTGTCACTGTTATCCCCGTAAAGAATGAATACATAATCGGCATCTGTTGATAGATGGTCGTATAAATATTTCGCCTGCTCCTTATACCTTGTAAGAATCACCGGAGTACGCCCTGAAGAAACTGCCGTTTTGGTGTCCTCCATTATCAACTCATTCCTCACACGGTTTTCACTGATAAGTCCATACGCACCGTTAATATCATTTCTGCTTTCATTTATATCCATTACCCGCGTAAATCTCGGATACACAAAATGTCCGATTCCCTGTGCCACTGCTCGCTCCTTAGCCGTGTAACTATGTCGAATCGGACCTAACAGCATATGGATTACTTTTTCAAGATTATCGCCCCTTTTTGGTGTTGCTGAAACACCATATACATATCTGGCATTTACTTTCTGCATAACTTCCACGGAAAGTTTGGAACCGCAATGATGGCATTCATCCATGATGACCATTCCATAGGAATTTATAAAATCATTGAAGCTGCCCTTACTATACACGGAACCCACCATTGCCACGTCGATAATCCCGGTCAGAGTGTTCTTATTACCATTCAAAATACCGATTACACTATCTCGTTTTTTCTCTCTTCCCGTCTTCGTTTTATATGCAGGAGGCTCCTCGTCAATGTTCAAAAATCGATTCAATTCTTCCACCCACTGTTCCTGCAAATCTTTGCTCTGGAGCAAAATGAGCGTGTTTACCTTTCTCTGAGAAATCAAATAACTGCAAACCACTGTCTTCCCAAATGCAGTCGTTGCACTAAGTACGCCATCATCATGCTGAAGCATACGATCTGCAGCCAACTCCTGACCCACCCTTAAACCGCCATTAAACGAGACTCGGATCGGTCTTCCCTTTTCGCGGTGGTCCTCTATATCATATTCAATTTGGGCCTCTTCACACGCTGCAATCAACTTCTCTCTTAATCCCCTTGGAATCCAGATATATCCGTCAACATCCTTCCCCATATAGACCGCACTGAAATTATAATAATCAGAATATCCCAGTCTCTTATTTTTATAGAAAACAGGATTATCAAATGCCGCCATGCTTCTTATCTGATTTTGTATCCCAGGCATCAGATTCAGAGTATCAACATACACTCCATCACCCAGTATGATATGCATAGTTCCAACCACATCAAACTTCGAAAACGCCTGTTTCTTCTTCCATGGCTTTGGTCTGTCCCAGCTATCAGCGACAGCCACTCCTTCTGTCTCTGCCATCTCTTCTTTCCATTTGGTCATGTACCTTTCAACATCTTCTATGGAAAGTTTTTCTGTGTGATTTAACAGAATATCCCACTGATCCGGATATGCATTCCAGTTTTTATCAACAAATGCACTATTGCCATTTTTCAGTGCCCGCCCCTGTAATGGCAATGCAATTAGATTTCCAATACTGCCTGCTTCATCCTGGCAAGGATACATTCTGTCATAATACTGAAAAGACTTCAAATTGATTGAAGCCTGTCCCCTGTCAAGCAATAAAAAGCCAAAATTACGGGCAAGAGCCGCGGACACAGGTCTTTTAAAGAAAATCCATACGTGGGCACCTCTTCCAGATCTTGAACGCTCCACAAGCGGCTTAATTCCGTTATTTTCACAAATCTGTCTAAGAGCATCTACTTCCTTGTGCCACCCTTCGTCTACATTTGCAAAGTCTGTTTTTTCTGCCCCTTTCTCATGATTATCAAAGTCAAACACAATAAATCGACAGGTTCCATCCGCCAGCAAGGGATAAACACCTAAAACATCAGAACCATCTTCTTTATATGCTACCAGATGCTCAACAAGCTTCTTTGGCGTAAGCTTTGTCCACTTCTTATTTTCGCAATTTTCACAGCTTATCTGTTCCCCTCTTTGCCTGGGACAAATTCGATTATTCCATCGATTATCACACTGGGGAAAATACCCGCCATTCTTTCCTCGCCTGGCATATACATCTGTTCTTCCCCAGAACACCGAGAAAAAATAATTTGCCATTTCCTCCGTAATATATGTTCCGATAATACGCGCTCCCTGATCCGGATCAAATTCCGCTGTATCCTCTATTTTTTCTTCAAAAATATGGGATTCGGCGAAGGAAATATTAGCTCTTTTCAACTTTTCTTTCAGTATTTTGTTTTCTTTCTGAAGGTCTCTTACAAGCTTTCTGAGAGAATCCAGGTTTTGTACTTCTATGTTCATTTGTAAAATCCCCCTTCATCCAATATAACTCAAGATATCAAGATTATAGAACTCTACAGACTTGTCCGAATTTGTAATGTGCAAATTTTGCACATCCCCACTCTCCAAAATTATCCTTCATCAAAAACATTTTTAGTGTAACTGTTTAACAATTTTTACCAATTTTGAATCAAATCATCCCTTTGTTTTTTCTTATCATTCAAGTAAAAATGTACCATAATCCGTAATTTCCCATCGCTATATTTCCATTTGTGATCTGATGCTTCGTTTCCTTCTCCCACATACATTACGACATTTTTTATGAAAAACACGCTCTTGTATCTGTTCTTACCTCACAATATACCCATATGTATCATAACATTAATTTTTTAATAAATACACGCGTTTTTGACATATTTATATCCTAAATTTTAACACTTGAATATAATATTCAGTATCTATAATTTACCCCGGCCTTCTGCGCCTGCTCATCTGATCCTTACGGTCTATCAGATATGCCTTATTTCCCTTCTTGAACCTTGCCCCAGTCTGCTTAAACCAAAATGGTATATCATATTCCACACATTGTTCCATGGAATCAAGTATCCAGGCGGAGTCGCAGATTCTTGCGTCCGGCCCGGACTCTCCTTTGCAGGTAACCCCTTCTATCTTCCCCATGGCCAAATACTTTTTGATATCAATCTGCTCCAGCATCGGCTCATGAATTACAGTCCGATGTTTGATTGGCAATTTCAGAAACACAGGAAGACGGTAGTCGGCCTGGTTCTGGTTTTCACAGGTACAACAGAGCGTCACATTCTCATATCCGCTTCCCCAGTCCTCCGGTAATTCCACCTCAAATCGTTTTATGCGTTTGGTAATAATAACAATGTGCACATCGCTGCGCCTGCGAATGATATCCCATGCTTTTGCACGCCATTTATCTGCCTCATCCAGAAAGAAATCAGAGGTCATGCAGGCATACACACTTTCATCATCCGGCTGCAGCTTGTATTCACCCTTGCGGTTACGTTTTATTGGCATATCAAAGCTAGAGGTACGGGTCACCATACTGCTGTCCTTACCAAATTCAGCGTCCCTCCGATATACATAACAATTTGCACAGCCTGGGCTGATTTTTTTACATCCGTGCCATGGATTCCAGGTTGCCATATCACCACCTCCGGTTTCCTCCATCAAATAAGCCGGGAGCGCCCTTACTCTTATATCAAACTCTTATTGTCCGTCCTCTTAAACCATCCGGCATTCTCGCTCGCCGGTTTCTTTTTCTGTCATTCTCTCTCTGAACCCCTCTATCCGATAAAAGGGCATTGCTCCGGTATTCTTTGCGAACTCATGCAGGGCCACAGCCGCTTCTTCAATCGATACATGAACTGAAGCACTTTCCTGCTCCAGATTATCTCACAAATCTTCCTGCACTCTTAGCACCACCTGTATCAATTTATTGGATATCTCCAGCAATATATACCATCTTATACGATTACCTTAGAAGCCAATCCAAAACATTGATCTGCTTGATACCATTATAGGATGTCATTGGCGTATAATCCATAGTAAGTAGATACTTTGGATTATGGTCTTTTATTGCATCCAGCGGCGAAAGCTCCCGCTTTAGTGTCTGCTCTTCCAACACAGTCTGAGATACCTGATAATATTCTTCTCCCTCGGCACCTATGGCAATAAAATCAACCTCAGCATCCCCAACTTTTCCAACATGAACTTCATAACCTCGTCTTATAAGTTCCAGGTATACAATATTTTCTAAGATATGGCCCATGTCTGCCTGCTTTGTGCCTAATATAAAATAGCGAAGCCCTATGTCTGCCACATAGTATTTCGCTCCTGTAGCAAGATACTGCTTTCCTTTTATATCATATCTTCCTGCCTTATACAAAATAAAACTATCGCAAAGAGCAGAAATATAATTTTCCACAGTTGGTACACTGATCTTCCTCCCTGATGATGTCATTGAATTTGCAATCTTTGTAGCGGAACACATATTTCCAATGTTATCAAACATAAATTCCACTACGCTTTGAAGCATAGATGGGTCAGATATTTTTTTTCTGGTAACGATATCTTTGAGTAAAATCGTATTGTATATCCCTTCCAGGTAAACTCTAATATCTTGTTTTCTTATAAGTTCAAGCATTCCTGGAAAAGAGCTGTTTTGTAAATAATTCATATACAATGCACCCGTATTTGTATTTCCAGGGTATGCTGATACATATTCCTTAAAGGAAAAAGGAAGCATCTTTATCTCAACATACCTGCCAGAGAGCAGTGTGGCAAGTTCTCCGGAAAGCAGGAATGCATTCGAACCCGTAATATATAAATCCACGTTTTTCTTTGCATAAAGCCAGTCCACTGCTTCCTGAAAATTTTCGACTTTCTGCACTTCATCTAAAAACACATAATTCTTATTGCTTTTTATCAGTTTACTCTCCACATATTGATATAACATTTCTGATGTACGAATACTGCGATAGTCACCGTCCTCTAAATTAACGGTTATGATTTGCTCCTCTTCTACTCCATTTTCTTTCAGATAGGATTGAAATAATTCAAACATCGTTGACTTACCACAGCGGCGAATTCCGGTTACTACCTTTATCAGCTTTTTATCTTTAAAATTGATTAAATCTTCAAGATATTTTTTTCTTTCAATCATTTGTTACACCTCCTTATATTTTTTGTAAACTCATAATAGCATATTTTTGTATTTTTGCAAAGTTTATAAACCACATTTTACAAACTTTTATATTTTTAAACTTTCGTAAAGCATGATATTATTATACCCTTTTCTCAAAATTGTACACTGAAAGCACCTTTTCCCCCATCAAATACGCCGGGAGCGCCCTTTTTCTTACATCAGTCCCTTATTGTCCGTCCTCATAGACCATTAGGCATTCCCTCTCACCGTTTTCTTTTTCTGTCATTCTCTCCCGGATCTTGAATCCCTCTGCCAGATAAAAAGCCATTGCCCCGGTATTCTTTTCAAACACATGCAGGGACAGCCTCTTCTTCTTTTTCACCGTTTCAATCAGCTGATGGCCGATTCCCTGTCCCTTATGTCCTGCCGCCACAAAAATCCCGGCAATGTATTCCGCATCCATTCCGACGAATCCCAGAATTTTTCCATTCTCCTCGTACACATATACCTCCGCATTGGGTAATAATGATTTTACGGAATCGAAATTCTTCTTCCAATATTCTGCATCTATAAATGAATGAGCTTCCAGATTTCCCTCCAGCCATATGTTCATAATCTTGTCTAAATCCCGAAATTCAAATAGTCGAATCATCTCTCTGTCTCCTTACCCCTGGTCGTAATCAGGATATGCCTTACATTTTTCTGGAACCATGTCGGCGTTTCTGTCTATCAGGTGTTTTCCCAGTTTTGTTACTATTGTTACACCTGGTAGATACTCAAATTTATCTAGGTTACAGGAAAGATTGATCATTTCCGCAAGCGTGTCCTGTTTCCTCATTTCAATCGCCGCTCCAAACACCCTCTCATCCTGCCAATCCAGTCCATTCAACACGGTACGCCAGGTAATTCAATTCTTCCAGTGTATGTTTCGTCACCGGTACCTCGTACAGATATGGATACATGTTTGGAACAGAGGATACTATATAAGCGGTAGCTGTTTCCAAAGGAATCGTATCCGTTCCATTCAACATGGCATAGGCATCTCTTATTTCCTCGATTGAAGCCGGCAGGTGTATCCCAATCCCCGGACTTACAGTCCGGCTCAAATAGATCTTAAACATTTGAGCACTCCTCTGTTTTTGCATACAGTCTATTCCAATGACATTCCGGTCAGGCCAGTTTCTTCCTGAGCATTCTCCTCATTTTTCTGTTCAGCCATATCATCAAGAAAAACTTCCAACCGGTTTGGAACATAATCTGACATCCAGGTGCCTCCGAACATCTCATGGCTCTGAATTCTCCATGCGAACAATTTTCCCATATCCAGTTTCACATCCTCAAACGAGAACAGCAGATTGGATAAGTCCTCATGGCAAAATGACTTTACGTCTTTAAACGTTGTCCCATCCAATGGAATATCCTTTAGCATAAATAATTCATTGATCCCATCCACCCACTGCTGTTCATTACCTCCGCAGCCCTGAAGAATCAGTCCCTCCTGTCCATTCATACGGTGCAACTCTCCGATTGTTATCTGCATAAAACCTCCTTCTTCGTAAGTGATTCATAATGAGTAGGCTGATCAGAGCTCAAGTCTGTGAGATAATGGGTTCCTAGAAGAATCTGCTTGAAAAACTTTGAAAACTTTTAGAAGTTTTTCAAGTAACTCAAATGAGGCTACTCTCTATGAACGAGGTCGTCGAAGTACGTATGGCCAGTTGGCAGGCCATGGTCCGAGAACGTAATGTCAGCGGTGATGCGCCAGACAATATTCTCGCTTTTCTTAAGGCGGTGATGATCAATGTTGTCTAAGATGAATGGGTTCGAA
>JAJQEA010000265.1 GCA_021201905.1 Clostridia bacterium | reverse complement strand
CCCCCCCCCCCCCCCCCCCCCCCCCCCCCCCCCCCCCCCCCCCCCCCCCCCAAAATGGAAAATATTCAACTGTTAATGAATGGCTTCTCCACGCTGTTCACCTTCAGCAATGTGGGAGCTGCCCTTCTGGGAGCGGTTCTGGGACTTGTGGTGGGTGCGATGCCCGGTATCGGAAGCCTGGCCGGTGTGGCCCTGCTGCTTCCGCTGACTTACAAGTTTAACCCCACCACTGCCATCATTATGCTGGGAGCCCTGTATTACTCCAATATGTACGGCGGTGCCTTCAGCGCGATCCTTTTAAATATTCCGGGAGATTCACCTGCCATCTGCACGGCTATGGACGGCTATCCGATGGCCTCCAAAAAGAAACGTCCCGGGCAGGCGCTGTTTACGGCTAATATGGCCTCCTTTATCGGGGGAACCATCGGTATCATTATTCTGACCTTTACAGGTCCTGCACTGGCGGATATCGGCCTTAAGTTCGGCCCCTCTGAGATGACGGCCCTTCTTCTTATCGCCATGACATCCATCAGCTGGCTGGTGGGGGAGAATCCCATCAAAGGCGTGGTGATTACCATGCTGGGTATCCTGCTGGCAAGCATTGGCATGGACACCCTGTCGGGTTCGCCCAGATATGATTTTGGCAGCATGTATCTGTTGGGAGGCATTCCCTTTACGCCGTTTATTATCGGCACAGTGGGCTTTTCACAGGTCATTAAGCTGGTCATGGAGCGCAGCAATGAGGTGAAATCAGAGCCTCACATGAAGCTCACCATCCGCGGAAGCCTTCTGACTAAGCATGATTTCAAACGTCTGCTGCCGCCTGCCCTGCGCTCCGGCGTCATGGGGACCTTTGTGGGCGTGCTTCCGGGAGCGGGGGCAACCACCGGCGCCTTTATGGGGTATGCGGCCCAGAAGAAGTTCAAGAACGAGGAAGAGCTGGGAACCGGAGCCATAGAAGGCATTGCAGCCAGCGAGGCTGCGAATAATGCGGCCACTGCAGGCGCATTTGCACCGCTTTTGGCCCTGGGCATACCGGGAAGCGGCACAGGCGCAGTGCTTTTGGGCGGCCTGATGATGTGGGGACTCAATCCGGGACCTCTCCTGTTTACCAATGAACCGGAATTCACATGGGGCCTCATTGCATCCCTGTTCCTCTCCAACATATTTGCACTGATAGTGGCAATCGGCGTTATTCCGTTCCTGATTCAGATATTGTCCGTGCCTGTAAAGTACATGATTCCTATTATCACCATTGTGTGTGTGGTGGGATCCTACAGCTCCAGCTATTCCATGTATGGAGTGCTGATTATGTTTTTATCAGGCATACTGGGTTATCTGCTGGTGAAGAATGATTATCCCACGGCTCCCATGCTTTTATCCTTTGTGCTTGCAAAGCTGCTGGAGTCCAATATGCGAAAGGCGTTTATCATATCGGGGGGAAGCCTGAGCATTTTCTTTACAAGACCCATTACATGTGTGCTGATGCTGATTTTCCTGGCGTTTGTCTGCACGCCTGTGGTAAAGGCCATTCTTAAAAAGGCAAAGGCATCAAAATAAAAGCACCATGACAAACGTAATATTCTAAAACTAATATAATGAAGGTAACATGCAGGTTTGTTTATACATTATAAACATGGATTGAGGAGGTATTTAATAATGAAGAAAAGAAGTATTGTAATGGCAATGGCAGCTCTTATGGCAGTATCAGCAGTAACCGGGTGCGGGAGCAAGGCAGCCAGCAGCGACGGCACGTTTACACCAAAGGAAACCATTAACTGGACCGTTACATCCAGTCCGGGCGGCGGCAGCGATATCTATACACGAATGATATCCGATATCATGACAAAGGAAAACCTTGTCAATGGACAGCCCATCATTGTCACCAACAAGACGGACGGAAGCGGTGAAATCGGCAGAAACGAAGTGGCTACCACCAAGGGAAGCAAGGCTGACTATACCCTTCTCACATTTAACAGCGGCGATTTAATGCCCATGGTCCAGAATACAAAAAACCGTTCTTCCAATTTCCGTATCCTGGCTGTTATGGCTGTTGACAAGCAGCTGATTTTCAAGGGAGAGCAGACAAAGTATGCTGATTTCAAGGAGGCAATCGAGGCAGCCAAGAATGGTATTAAGATCGTCATCGGCGGGTCCAAGGGAGATGATATCGCTACCTACGATGCCATGCTGGAGGAAATCGGAATCAGCAAGGACGTGATGTCCTATATCACCTATGATTCCACCGGCGACGCCATCACGGCTGCCCTGGGAGGCCATGTGGAATTTGTTATCTCCAAGCCTGCGGCTGCCTCTGAGTACGTGACAGCCGGATCCCTTATTCCGGTGCTGGCACTGTCCACGGAGCGGTACACCGGCAACCTGGCAGACGCCCCTACGCTGAGTGAAATCGGAGACTATGAAAATGTGGAAGTTCCTGTATGGCGCGGCGTGGCAGCACCTGCGGCCATGAGCGATGCCGCGGCCGCTTACTGGAGCGCACAGCTGGGCAAGGTGGCTGAGACGGATACATGGAAGAATGATTATCTGGAAAAGAACAAACTGATTGGCAACTATATGGATACTGCCGCCGCAACGGAATATGTGACAACCTATGAAAAGGACTTTATGGCTGCCAACGGAATCCAGTAAATACGGCTTAAAGACGGCGGATGCATTCGGAAGCCAGTAAACGCGGGAGAGGACCGGAACGGGACATATGGGAACCGGATCCGTACCCTCTCCCTTTTTGTACCCTGAAACAAGTGTGGGAAACAGGAAACGCAACAAAATGAAACACTGATGCCCAAATAAAATGAAACATGAAAAACAGAATGAAACATTTAGAAACAAATGTGACAGAACAATATAAAATGTTTCAATTGTTTGGGCCAAATGGAACGGATTTTAGCGGTTTTAAAGTGCTTTGAAATTGGCACGGTTTTTGCTTATTAATAAGACAAAGCACTGAAGGAGGTTTGGATATGAAACTATGTTATCAGGTGGCCACACCGGATGTGGCAATCGCTGATTCAGTGACAGCATACCAGGGAAGCCTGGAGAAGAGCTTTGGGGACCTGGGAAGGCTGGGATATGACGGGGTGGAACTGATGACCCTGAATCCGGGGGAGCTGGACTGGAATGAAGTAAAGGAAACAGCTGAAAAGAACGGATTGTCCGTTGTGTTGGTATGTACAGGGGAAATCTTCGGGCAGCTGGGGTTGAGCTACACAAGCCCCAGGGAGGAGATTCGCAGGGAGGCCATCTTAAGGAGCAGGGAAATCATTGACTTTGCAGGCTTTCTGGGAGCCAATGTCAATATCGGACGCGTGAGAGGCCAGTACTGCAGCGAACTTTCCAGAGCAGAGACTGAGAATCTGGCAGTGGAGGCCTTCAGGGAGCTGGCCGACTACGGGGCGCCTAAGAACGTGAAAATTGCCCTGGAGACAGTGACCATCATGCAGACGAATTTTATCAATACTCTGGCAGAGGGGGCTGCCATGGTGGACCGTGTGGACCGTCCCAATTTCCGGCTGATGATGGACATTTTCCATCTGAATCTGGAGGAGAAGGACATCTATGAGGCCATCCGCAGGTACAGCCCCTACAATATCCACGTACACCTGGCAGACAACAACAGGCGGTATCCGGGCCACTGCGGACTGGATTTTGAGAAGATTCTTACCACCTTTAAGGAATGCGGATATGACGGCAATTTCTGTACGGAAATCTTCCAGATTCCTTCCATGGAGGAGGCCGCGGCAGGCGCAATCCGGCATTTAAGGCCCATTGCGGACCGGGTTTACGGACAACGGGCCTGATGGGGGAAACGCAGGCAGAACACACATGGACGAACACACATGGACGAACATACATGGAAGAACACGGGAGGTAACCATGAAAAGCATTGCGTTGATTCATACGGTAAAGAGCGTGGCATCGGGCTTTGACGACAGCCTGAGAAATTATCTGGGATATGAAGTGAAGATACATAACCTGTGGGACGATTTTCTGGCAAATAACCCCAACGAAGTCGGGGAGTTCACCATACAGAACCGCAACCGCCTGCTCTGCGATATGAAGGCCCAGGAGCTGACAGGAGCGGATATCATTGTAACTACCTGCTCCACACTGACCCCGGTGGTGGAGATGATCCGGCCCTTTATCCGGGTTCCCGTCATTGCCATTGACGACGCCATGGCCAGAAGGAGCGTCCTCTACGGAAAGCGCATCATGGTCCTGGCCACGGCACAGAGCACCGTAGGACCCACTGTCTCAAAGATTAAGGCTGAGGCGGATAAGGCGGGAAGGGAAGCGGACATTTCCACCTGCGTGTGCATGGACGCATTCCATGCCATGAAGGCCATGGACATGAAGAAGCACGACATGATTCTCAGGAAAAAGGCGGAGGAGCTGAAGGGCTATGACTGTATCGTTCTTGCCCAGGCGTCCATGGCGCATCTGGAGGACGAGACAGCTTCCATCACAGGCAGCCCTGTCCTTAGCAGCCCCAGGCTGTGCATGGAAGAAATCAAGAATAAATTGGAGGAGATATAGAGATGACGAATGAGAGAAAAGAGGAGTTACAGAGACAATGCGGCAAATTCCGGAACGACCTGATTGACCTGCTTCACAGCATCCAGACAGGCCATCCCGGCGGTTCTCTGTCATGTACGGAGATACTGACATCCCTTTATTTTGAAATTATGAATGTGAATCCTGAAAATCCTGAGATGGAGGGACGGGATCATCTGATTCTGTCCAAGGGCCACGCGGCGCCCATGCTGTATCTGGTGCTGGCGGAGAAGGGCTTTTTCCCCAAAGAAGAGTTAAAGACCCTGCGCCAGATGGACAGCATGCTTCAGGGCCATCCCTGTGTACACAAGACGCCGGGCGTGGAGCTGTCCACCGGTCCTCTGGGACTGGGACTTTCCGCCGGACTGGGTATGGCCATGGCAGACAGGATTAAGGGGCTGGATTCCTATACCTATGTGGTCATGGGAGACGGAGAGATTGAGGAAGGCTGTATCTGGGAAGCCGCCATGTCCGCATCCAAATTCGGGGCAGACCATCTGATTGGCATTCTGGACAACAATGGAGTACAGCTGGACGGCACCCTGGAGGAAATCATGCCCCTGGGAGACATCGGGGCAAAATGGAGAGCCTTTGGATGGAACGTGGTAACATGTGACGGCCATGATGTGGAGGATTTCTGCCGGGCAGTGGAGGAGGCCAAGAAGACAAAGGGACAGCCTTCCCTGATTCTTGCCAGCACCGTAAAGGGCAAGGGCGTTTCCTTTATGGAAGGAAAGAATACCTGGCACGGCAAGGCCATCAATGACAATGAATACGCACAAGCGAAAGCAGAATTAGGAGGTGCCAGATAATGGGAGAAAACATAGCAATCCGTGACGCTTACGGCGCAGCGCTTAAGGAGATGGGAGAACAGAACAAGAAAATCGTGGGCCTGGAGGCGGATGTGGCTTCCTCCACAAAGAGCGGTATTTTTGGAAAAGCATTTCCGGAGCGTTATTTTAATGTGGGAATCAGCGAGCTGGATATGGTATCCATGTCAGCCGGATTTGCCAGGGAGGGACTGATTCCTTATGTAAATACATTTGCAGTGTTCCTGACCACCAGAGGGGCAGACCCCATACAGAGCCTGATTGCCTACGACAAGCTGAACGTGAAGCTCTGCGGCACCTACTGCGGACTTTCCGACTCCTATGACGGGGCCAGCCACCAGGCCATTACCGACCTGGCGTTTGTGAGAGCCATCCCCAATATGACGGTGATTACAGTGGCGGACGCGGTGGAGACAAAAAAGGCGGTATTTGCCATTGCGGACCATCAGGGCCCTGTATATTTAAGGCTCAGCCGCGCAGCAGCTCCTGTGTATTATTCCGAGGACATGAAATTTGAGATCGGCAAGGGCATAACGGTCAGGGAGGGCAGGGATGTAACCATCATCACCACGGGAACCGTGCTCCACAAGGCTCTGGCAGCGGCAGAGCTTCTGGAGGCAAAGGGAATCCAGGCAAGGGTGGTGGATATGCATACCATCAAACCCATTGACGAGGAGCTGATTATAGAATGCGCCAGAGAGACAGGCGCCATCGTGACCGTGGAGGAACACTCTGTCTGCGGCGGACTGGGAAGCGCTGTGGCGGAGGTCCTGGCAGAGCATATGCCTGTACCCATGACCCGTATCGGGGCCACGGATTTTGCGGAATCCGGGGATTATGAGCAGCTCTTGGTGAAATACGGCTATGGCCCGGAATCCATTGCAGAAAAATGTGCGCAAGTGATGAAGCGCAAGTAGACACAGAAAGGTCAGGAGGGAAGGCGCGCCTATGGAACAATCCATGAGAAGATTTATGAAGGTGGGAATCATTCTCCACGTATCCTATCCCCAGCTGGGAGGAGGCGATGGGCCCATCCTGGAATGTCTGGAGCGGATTTGCGGGGACGATTATTTTGAAGCCGTGGAGGTGGCCAGAATGAAGGCCCCCCAGGTCCGCAGACAGGCAGCGGAAATGATCCGCACGGCCCATATGGTGTCTGCTTATGGCGGCCAGTCCAGGACATTGTCCGCGGGACTGAACATCAATGATCTGGATGAAACCAGAAGGGCCATGGTAGTGGACACCCTGAAGGAAGGTATCGATGAGGCATATGAGATGGGATGCGCAGGCTTTTCCTTCCTGTCCGGCCGGTATGACGGGGAACAAAAGGAGCAGGCCTTTGAACAGCTCTTAAAATCCACCCGGCAGCTGTGCGCGTATGCACAGGAGAAGGGAAGTATGCCCGTCTGCTGCGAGGTTTTTGACTATGACATTGACAAAAAGGCCCTCATCGGTCTGGCCGCCCTGGCTGCCCGCTATGCGGGGGAAATCCGCAAAGAGTATGGGAATTTCGGCCTGCTGGTGGATCTGAGCCATATTCCCATGCTCCATGAGACCATCGGGGAAAGCATCCTTCCGGTGAAGGATTACATCATCCATGCCCATATGGGAAACACGGTCATCAAACACCCGGACTGCGAGGCATACGGGGACAACCACCCCAGATTCGGCTTCCCGGACAGTGAAAATGATGTGGAGGAGCTGGCTCAATATCTGAGGACTCTCCTGGAAATCGGATTTCTGAGTGAGAAAAAACGGCCCATTGTAAGCTTTGAGGTGAAGCCCTGAAAGGACGAATCTCCCGAATTGATTATAGCAAATGCAAAGCGCACCCTGAATCTGGCCTGGGAGCTGGTGTGACAGGGACCTGCATTTGATATATATAAATGTATTTTAAACAAATGGAATTGAATCCAAAGAAGATTTGCAAACAGAAATAAGGAGGTATATAATAATGAAAGACCCAATTCAGAAATATTTTCAGGTAGGAACCATACAGTGGATGACCCATCCTCCGGTGAATTATCCCATCCTGGATTCCATCAAGACCATCTGCTGTGACGAATACTTCAGTGCCCTGGAGATAACCCACATCGAGGACCAGGAAACAAAGGACAAGGTAAGGGATATGCTGGCCCAGGGCCATATGAAGGTGTGCTACGGCGCACAGCCCCGTCTGCTGGGACCCAAGCTTAACCCCAACGACCTGGACGAGGAAGGCAGGAAGAAGGTGGAGGCTGTCCTCATTGATTCCGTTGACGAGGCCCAGTACATGGGTGCAAAGGGAATTGCATTCCTGGCAGGAAAATGGGAACCGGAGACAAAGGACCAGGCATATGCACAGCTGCTTAAGACCACCAGGGCTGTGTGCGACCATGCTGCATCCAAGGGAATGATGGTGGAGCTGGAGGTCTTTGATTTTGACATGGATAAAGCAGCCCTCATCGGACCGGCACCCTATGCGGCCAGGTTTGCAGCGGATATGCGCACCACCCACAACAATTTCGGCCTGCTGGTAGACCTTTCCCATTTCCCCACCACCTATGAGACCTCCAGGTTTGTGATTCAGACACTGCGTCCCTATATCACCCACCTGCACATCGGCAATGCGGTGGTGAAGGAAGGCTTTGAGGCATACGGCGACCAGCACCCAAGATTCGGGTTCCCTGACAGTGCCAACGACACAGAGCAGCTTGCGGACTTCTTCACCGTGCTGAAGGAGGAAGGCTTCTTTAATAAGGAAAATCCCTATGTACTGTCCCTGGAGGTAAAGCCGTGGGCGGACGAGGACGGAGATATCATACTGGCTAACACCAAGAGAGTCATCAACAGGGCCTGGGCGCTGGTAGAGGATTAAAGCGCCGGATAGAATTGAATAATCAGAAAATGGAGGAATACATCATGAAAATCGTAGTTTTAGACGGGTATACAGAGAATCCTGGTGATTTAAGCTGGGAGGGACTTGAGAAGTTAGGGGAGCTGACCGTATATGACAGGACTCCTGCTGACAAGATTGCGGAGCGGATTGGGGATGCCGAGGCGGTTTATACCAATAAGACACCAATCAGCGCACAGACCATCAAACAGTGCCCGAATTTAAAGTTCATCGGAGTGCTGGCTATGGGCTACAATGTGATTGATACAGCGGCGGCCAAGGCGGCAGGCGTGATCGTGTCCAATATCCCAACCTATGGCACGGATGCAGTGGCACAGTATGCCATTGCCCTTTTGCTGGAGCTGTGCCACCACATCGGGGAGCATTCTGACTGCGTAAAGGCTGGGGAGTGGACCCACAATGATGACTGGTGCTTCTGGAAGCATCCCCTGGTGGAGCTGGCCGGAAAGACATTTGGCGTCATCGACTTTGGAAGGATTGGACAGGGCACAGCCAAAATCGCGGAGGCACTGGGCATGAAGGTGCTGGCGTATGACGAGTATCCCAACAAGGCGCTGGAGACAGACAACTGCAGATATGCTTCCCTGGATGAGCTTCTGGCACAGGCCGATGTCATCAGCCTTCACTGCCCGCTGTTCCCGTCCACAGAGGGAATCATCAACAAGGATTCCATTGCAAAGATGAAGGATGGCGTAAAGATCATCAATACCTCCAGAGGCCCTCTGATTGTGGAAAAAGACTTAAGAGAAGCCCTGGACAGTGGAAAAGTCAGCGGTGCAGCCGTGGACGTGGTATCCACAGAGCCCATCCGCGAGGACAATCCCCTTCTGGGCGCCAGGAATATGATTATTACCCCACATATTGCCTGGGCTCCCAAGGAATCCAGACAGAGACTTATGGACATCGCAGTGGATAATCTGAAACATTTTGTAGACGGAGCGCCGCAGAATGTGGTAAATAAATAGTAGGATAGTCAGACAGCCTGCGTCGCAGGCCCATGACAGACGCCGGGCGGCAGAAACGGGCATGAGAATGCTTTGATTCCTCCCGGCGTATTTCCGTATTGGCGGATGCGGGGCAGATACACAGGGAAAGAGGGCGTGGATTCATGGTAACAGTGCGGATGTTTATTCCATATATGAATATGAAGAGCAGGTTCGAGGCGGCGGTGAGCCGTCTGGAGCCTCAGGATGATGTCAGGGTGGAGCTGCTCCACGTATTCGGCACCCCGGAATCTCTGTCGCGGTACGGGGACGCCGACATTTTAGTAGCCAGAGGCATAACCTATGACCGTCTCAGGTATCTGTTTCCGGAGAAGCATGTGGTGGAGATACAGCTCTCCAGTTTTGATATACTGGAAGCCCTGATCTGCGCCAGACAGGAGTTCCATCCTAAAAAGATAGCCCTCTGTGTGCGGTATATGGATGAGAGCGCTGTGTCCGAGCTGGAGAAATTGTGCCAGGCGGAGATTGCGTATTATACGGTCCATGACGAGGCGTCCACGCTGGAGGCCATCCACAGGGCCAGGTCAGGCGGAGCCGACGTGTTCGTGGGAGCCGGGACCATGTGCGGACTGTGTGATAAGGAATCACTGAACCGGGTTCATATCCACACAAAGGATATAGCCATAGAGCAGGCCCTAAAGCAGGCAATGGATGCGGCCAGGACTATCAATATGGAGCGGGCCAGGTCCAAAATGACCAGTACCATCCTCAACACCAGCGCCGACGCCCTGATTGCCGTCAGCGGCAGCGGTCTGATTCAGGCATTGAACAACCAGGCGTACCGCACCTTTGGCCTTTCCTCCCAGGCTGACTACACAGGCCGTCCTGTGGAGGAGGTCTGTCCTGCCCTTAAGTGGAAGGACATGGTGGAGACCGGACGGGAACGGGAGGAGGTTATCCAGTGGAAGGACAGGAAGCTGTACACGGAGTACAGGCCCGTGCTGGTGGACAAGATGGGAAAGGGCGCCATCATTGTCGCCCGCTACACCGAGCAGATTATTGAGGCAGAAACAAAAATCCGGCAAAGCCTTGCGAAGCAGGGACTTACGGCCAAGTACTCCTTTGACGATATCATTGGAAGCAGTCCTGCCATCCGGGAGAATATCCTTATGGCAAAGCGTTACAGCCGGGTGGACTCCAATGTGCTGATTGTGGGAGAGACGGGAACCGGCAAAGAGCTTTTCGCCCACAGCATCCACCGGGAGAGCAGGCGCAGCGCGGAACCGTTTGTGGCGCTGAACTGTGCGGCCCTGCCTGAAAACCTGCTGGAGAGCGAGTTTTTCGGGTATGAACCAGGAGCCTTTTCCGGGGCGTCTAAAAACGGTAAGACGGGCCTGTTTGAACTGGCCCATAAGGGAACCATTTTTCTGGATGAAATCGGGGAGATACCCATATCGCTCCAGGCAAAGCTTTTGAGGGTGCTTCAGGAAAAGGAAATCCGCCGCATCGGCAGCAACCGGGTACAGCCGGTGGATGTGCGTGTTATCTCCGCTACCAATATAAATATTGAGGAGAAAATCGGAGAAGGACAGTTCCGCGCCGACCTGTATTACCGCCTTAACCTGTTGGACATTACCATCCCGCCCCTCAGGGAACGGGGGGACGATATCCGGGAAATGGTGGATTTCTACCTGACCCGTTTTGCCTGTGAGATGGGAAAGCCCATCCCCAGGCTGTCAAGGGAGGCAGTGGATTTGATGACCCATTACGGCTGGCCCGGCAATGTGCGGGAGCTGCGCAACATCTGCGAGCGTCTGATTGTGCTCAGCGATACCACGGAAATCGGACTCAGGGAAATACAGATGCTAAAGATATTCCGGAAAAAAGAAGGCCCTCTTGCCGGCGCAGAGCCGCCCACAAAGGAACAGGTCCTGCCGGAAACCGGGATTGTGTATGCCAATTTAAAGCCCAGAAAGAAAAAACAGGATATAGCAAAGGAGCTGGGGGTCAGCAGGACGACCCTGTGGCGTATGGAGAAGATGGCGCGGGAACAGAAGAAACAGTGATGTCTATTGACAGAAATTCCTTTGGGATATATACTTACAATATCAGGAAAAACCAAAAGAATAAAGTTGAGAGGTGGAGACATGAGGATAGCACTGATTAATGAGAACAGCCAGGGAGCCAAGAATGGCATGATTTACAATTCCTTAAAGAAAGTGGCTGACCAGTACGGCTTTGAGGTGGACAACTACGGCATGTACACGGCAGAGGATGAGGCGCAGCTCACCTATGTGCAGGCAGGTATTCTGGCAGCAGCTATTCTGAACGGAAAGGCGGCGGATTATGTGATTACGGGCTGCGGCACAGGCGAAGGAGCCATGCTGGCCTGCAATTCGTTCCCGGGCGTGATTTGCGGCCATGTGGAGGATGCGCTGGACGCCTATACATTTGCCCAGATTAACGATGGAAACGCCATTGCCATCCCCTTTGCCAAGGGATTTGGCTGGGGCGGCGATCTGAACCTGGAATATATATTTGAGAAGCTGTTCTGTGAGCCTTCCGGCCAGGGATATCCCAGAGAAAGGGCTGTTCCGGAGCAGAGAAACAAGCGGATCCTGGATGATGTGAGAAAGGCCGCTTTCAGGGAGGACCTGGTGGAAATCTTTAAAGGACTGGACCAGGAGCTGGTCAGAGGCGCCTTTGCAGGAGAGAAGTTCGGGGAACTGTTCTTTGGGAAATGCAAAGATGAGAAGCTGGCTGCTTATATCAGGGAACTGATTGGATAAAGACTATATGATGGAAGATGGGACAAGGGGCTATGCGAAGGCAGGGCAGCTTGTCCCGTTGTATATTTGAGGGGAAATGTTCAGGCGTGATGTTCTGCGTTTTGGCGCGTTTTGGTCAGGGGAGCGTCAGCTTTACGCGCAGAATGCGGGCCAGGGACTGGTCGATGCGCTCCTCTGTCAATTCCCCTGTTTTCACCGCGTCCAGTACTCCGGCGTAAGCCTCCTTAAAGTCAGCGGGCATGAGCAGCAGGTCTGCGCCTGCCTTCAGGGCCATGACAGCAGCCGTATCCGGGGGATAATTGTCCTGGATGGCTCCCATGTTAAGGGCGTCGGTTATGATGATGCCTTTATACCCCATTGTCTCCCGCAGGTATCCCGTGAGCACCTGGGGGGACAGGGAGGATGGGGTGTCGTCTCCTGTTATCCGGGGCAGGGAGATGTGGCCAGCCATGATAAAGGGCGTGTTGTCCTCTATCAGGGCGGCGAAGGGAACCAGCTCCGCCTGCTCCAGTTCCTCCCATGTCTTATAGGTACAGGCAAACCCCTTGTGGCTGTCTCCCTCCGTGGCCCCGTGGCCTGGAAAGTGTTTGGGGGTCCCATAGACGTGATGTTCTTCCAGCCCCGTCATGTAGGCCTTTACCATCTGTGTTACCAAAACCGGATCCGAACCAAAGGAACGGTCCAGCACAACGGTATTGTCCGGGTTGGTCAGTACATCTGCATCCGGCGCAAAGTCTAAATTGATTCCAAATTCTTCCAGATACCCTCCGATGACAGAACCTGCCTCGTATGCCCCGGAAGTATCCCCAGTCTTTCCTATTTCGGCCATGGTATCCACCTTGGGCAGCTCAAAGCCTTCGTGGTTTGTGATGCGGGCCACCTTACCGCCCTCCTCGTCAATGGAGAGGAACAGGGGGCAGCTGGTTGAGGCCGGACGCCAATTCCTGGGTTTTGGCTGTCATAGCTTTTAGCTGGCCGGGGCTTTGCAGGTTTTGGGGGAAATAGATAAGGCCGCCCACCGGGTATTCCTGCAATGCCTTGTATGTGGCATCCCCTGCCTGGGTCACGGTCTGGAAGCCGGTGAGGGCTTCCGGGGTAATGATAAAGAGCTGGGCCGCCTTCTGCTCCAGGGACATCTGGCTGATGATGGCCCGGATGTCCGGGTTGTCTGTGCTGTCTGCATTGGTTTTATCCGACAGACTTCCATGATCCGGCCGGTTCTCAGGATTTGGGGAATCACCTGGCCCGCCTTTTTGCCCGTCATCTGCCCTGCCTTTTTGCCCGTCATCTGTCCTGCCTCCGGTAACCGCGGTTTCCTGTGAGGCATCTGTCCCGGACAGACGCCGGGAATCCATGATGCCGGTCCTGATTTTAAATAGGATGGCGGCAATGATGACGGCAGATACCAGTCCTGCCGCCGTGATATAAAACCATCTGATGCCTTTTTGTTTTCTCTTCTTTCTGGAATGTCCTCTGGTTGTCAAGTTCGTCCTCCTTAAAATGTGTGTCCACCTTCCGTGCGTTCGCTCTCCGTATGTCCGCCTTCCGCGTCCTGATTCTCTGACAGCTCCTCCATCCGGTTTATGACGGAGCGGTCATATTTTGATTTGCGGTACCAGCCTGTGCCAATCATGCAGATGCCGGTTATGATAGCTACAGTCCTGCGGGCCGAGTCAGGCGATAACAGACAGGAAACCACAATCCCGGTTCCGGCGCCTGTGAAAAAATCTATAACGGAGCGTTCTCGTTTCATTTGCTGTATCTGGCTGAATGTGACCATCAGGTTGTGGTCGGCCTTCTGTTTGAAATCTGCTTCTTCCAGACGGCTCCCGCAGATCAGTTCATTTACACTGACGCCCAGTTCCCGGGCAAGCTGTTCCAGAAGGGATATATCAGGCATATAGTTGCCGTTTTCCCAGCGGGAGACAGTCTTGTTGGTGACACCCAGCGCTTCACCCAGTTCTGCCTGGGTCATATGTTTGCTCTTTCTCAGTTCAGCTATAAATTTCCCTGTTTGACTTTGATTCATACTATCACCTCTGGGATAGAGTATACCAAATTTGAGCTGCTTTTTCTTCCCCACAAACAGCGAATTTGAATCAAATGGTGCCGGGCCCTGTCCTGGAATACTGAAAAACTGTATTGACAAAGATAACAATATGAGTAATAGTGATATTATAGCATTGTATGGAGAAATCGTGGAATACTAGAAACTGGATTTTTAATCAGATTCCGGTACAGTCTACGCCGCGCAGCAGAGGAGGTGTAAGTTTGGATATTAACGAGGACAGGTTGTGGTCGGATATCCAGGAGTTGGGAAGGATTGGGCAGAACCCGGACGGCGGTGTCACGCGTCTGGCCTTTACGCCCCAGGACCGGCAGGCACAGGACTGGCTGGAAAACAGGATGAGAGATGCCGGGCTTGCCGTGAGAGAGGATGCGGCTGGCAATCTGATCGGGGAGCTCTATGGCATCCGGCCTGAAATGCCATGCGTCATGTGCGGCTCCCATTACGATACCGTGCCGGAGGGCAGACGGTTTGACGGGACACTTGGCATCCTGGCGGCCCTGGAGGCGGTGCGCAGGATTGGGGAACAGGGAATCTCCACGGAGCGGACCATACGCGTGGCAGCCTTTAAGGACGAGGAGGGCAGCCGCTTTGGATACGGGATGGTGGGCAGTAAATCCATCTGTGGCATACTGGCCCCCCGGGGGACTTGCGTCCAGGGACAAGGATGGAATCTCCCTGGAACAGGCCATGACTGATTACGGATGCAGGCCCGGCCAGCTGGATTCCTGCATAATGGAGGACGTGGAGGCGTATCTGGAGCTGCACATCGAACAGGGAAAGGTGCTGGAGGATCACGGGACATCCATCGGAGTTGTAAGCGGCATAGCCGGTCTGGTGCGCTATATGGTGGAGATCCGGGGAGAGAGCGGACACGCTGGCGCCACGCCCATGAAGGCCAGAAAGGATCCGGTTCCTGTCATGTGCAGGTGGATTGACAGGGTGACGGAGCTGGCGTCGCAGCGGGAGTCATGCGTGGCCACCGTTGGTTCCATTGCCGCATACCCCGGAGCCCGGAATGTAATCTGTGAGCGCGTGGTGTTTTCTCTGGACCTGCGCTCCATCTATGAGGAGGACTTAAGGGAAATCGTGGACAGGATGGAACGATACGGGGCAGAGCTGTCCTCGCTCTGCGGAGTGGAAATCAGTCTGCGGCCGGACCTGGCGCTTCCCCCATGCCGCTGCCATGAACCCTTACGGGAAGACATAAAGCATATATGCCGGTCGGAGGGATATTCTTTTATGGAGCTGATGAGCGGGGCGGGCCATGACTGCATGAATTTTAAGGACGTGTGCCCTGCTGCCATGATTTTCGTGCCGTCAAGGGGCGGCTTGTCCCACCGGAGGGAGGAATTTACCTCCAGGGAGGACTGCGCCCGGGGGGCCAGGGTTCTGCTGGGGCTGCTGCTTGAGGCGGCAGGCGTTTCTGATTTGATTGACTGACAAAGGAGATTGCTATGGAAAAATTAGAAGAATTTTTTAAATTAAAAGAAAGGGGAATCAGTGTCAGGATAGAGGTGGTGGCGGGTATTACCACCTTCATGACCATGGCCTATGTGCTGGTGGTCCAGCCCGGCGCCATCATCGGGTTTGGGGATGCGGTATCCTTTACGGACATCAACGAGCTGGTTATCACCAAGGAGGCAATTGCGGTTACATGTGCTGTCATCAGCGCGCTCATTACCCTGCTCATGGGCTTTTATGCCAACCTGCCCTTTGCTCTGGCAACGGGAATGGGAACCAACTTCATGTTCGGAGCTCTGCTCCAGTCCAACACCCTGTCCTTCGGCGCCATCATGGCCATAACCCTGATATCCGGCCTGATTTTTGTGGTCCTGACTATTTTCGGGGTAAGGGATTTGATTGTCAAAGCCATACCCAAGAACATAAAGGTGGCCATCGGGTCGGCAATCGGTTTTTACATTGCCTACCTGGGATTTAAGAATTCGGGCATCGGCACCTTTACCAACGGAATCGGAATGGGGAATTTCAAGGAACCGGCTGTATTCATCGCCCTGCTGGGACTGATTATCATAGCCATCCTGACAGCATACAAAGTGAACGGCGCCATTCTTATCGGTATTATCGCGGTCACTGTGATGGGAATTCCTCTGGGTGTGACCACACTGCCGGATACCTTTGCCAAGATGCCGGATTTTTCATCCTGGGGAAATATCGTGTTCTCCTTTGACTTCAAGGGATTGTTGTCCTTCCAGGCCATCATATATGTGTTCATTGCCTTTTGCGGGGACTTTTTCTCCACACTGGGAACCGTGCTGGGAGTGGCCGGCAAGGCAGGTATGCTGGATGAGGACGGGAACATGCCCGGAATCCAGAAACCCTTCCTGGTAGACGCCATCGGCACCTGTGTGGGAGCCTGTACCGGCAATACCACCATCACCACCTTTGTGGAATCCACATCGGGCGTGGAGGCAGGCGGAAGAACCGGCCTGACCAGCATTGTGGTAGCCATTCTCTTTGCTGTCATGGTATTCTTTTCGCCCCTGATTCTGATGATTCCGGACGCGGCCACTGGCCCTGCCCTTATCTTTGTGGGATTTCTGATGGTATCAGGCATCAGGAACATTGATTTCAGCGATTTCACGGAAGCCTTCGGCCCCTTTGTCATGATTATGTTTGTTATTTTCTGCGGAAGCATTGCGGCGGGAATCGCGGCAGGCATCCTGGCATATATCATCATCAAGACTGCCACGGGTAAGTTTAGGGAGCTGCATCCGGTCATGTATGTGCTGGCCATTCCGCTGGTCATGTATTTTGTGTTTAAATAACAGAAATTTTAATATAGAAGGGAAAGATAGAGATGAAGATACAGCCAAAAGACAAGAAGGCCCTTCTCAGGGCGGCTCTTGGGGAGATAAAAAGCGATTTAGCCATCCGGAATGTGCGGCTGGTCAATGTTATAACCGGGGAAATCTATCCGGCCAGCGTATTTGTATATGACGGATTCATTGCCCATGTGGAGTATAAGGAGCCGGGCCGGGAAGAACAGTTTGCCAAAGAAGTGGTGGACGGACAGGGAAAATACCTGATTCCTGGGCTGATAGACGCCCATGAGCATATTGAGAGTTCCATGATGACGCCCAGAAATTTCGCAAAGGCTGTGATTCCCAAGGGAACCACCACGGTCATTACGGATCCCCATGA
This sequence comes from Clostridia bacterium, assembly GCA_021201905.1. Lineage (GTDB taxonomy): Bacteria > Bacillota > Clostridia > Lachnospirales > Lachnospiraceae > Enterocloster. The sequence goes on along the minus strand of JAJQEA010000265.1, from coordinate 7,045 downwards.
GATTGGAAATGTGTGGGGCGTTGAGGGAGTGCGGTACATGCATGAGGCTTCACAGGGCCTTCCCATGCGCCAGCTCATAGACATACCCAGCTGCGTACCGGCCGTGCCTGGTCTGGAGCATGCCGGCGCCGAGTTTGGGCCGGAGGAGATTGAGGAGCTGGCAAAGCTGGAGCGCGTGGTGGGGCTGGCGGAAGTCATGGATTATCTGGATGTGATTCATGGAGGCGACCGCATGATGGACATTATCAGGACAGCTGAGGATCACGGCTTATACCTTCAGGGCCATGCACCGTTTGTGGAGGGAAGGATGCTGTCCGCCTATCTGTGCGGCGGTCCTAATACCTGCCATGAGTCCAGGACAGCGGAGGAAGCTGTGGAAAAGATGAGAAGCGGCATGCGGGTGGACGCCAGGGACAGCTCCATTACCAAGAATGTGGAGGCCATATGGAGCGGGGTCAAGGATTTTAGTTTCTTTGACAACTTCTGCCTGTGTACCGACGACAGGGAGGCGGATGACATCCTCCACAACGGCCATATCAATGATGTGGTCAGGGCAGCGATAAGATACGGTATGGAACCGGTGGCGGCCATCAAGAGCGCCACACTGAACTCCGCAAGGGAGGCCGGATTGCAGAACCTGGGCGCCATTGCGCCGGGATATGCGGCTGATATGCTCCTTGTTGATGATTTGAGGGAACTGACGCCCAGCCATGTGTTCTATGGAGGTAAGCTGGTGGCGCAGGACGGCAGACTGCTGGCAGAGATTGAGGACAAATCCTATCCGCTGGAATCCGCCAACTCCGTCCACCTAAGGAAGCTGACCCAGGAGGACTTTACCATCCACCCACCTGTATCCCAGGGGAAGGTGAAGGTCAACCTGATGAAATACTATGACATGAACCTTTCCACCACGGATATCGTGTGTGAGGAGGTCTGTGTGAAGGACGGGAGAATCGATATAAGCGGGGATGAGGACCTGAAGTTTGTGGCAGTGGTCAACCGCTATGAGGGCAATGACAACATAGCCCTGGGCCTGGTCAGGGGGTTTGGCACAAAGACAGGCGCCCTGGCGTCCACGGTATCCCATGACAGCCACAATCTTACCATTGTGTACGATGACCCAAGGGAAGCCCTGATGGCGGCAGAGGAGTTGGCGCAGACAGGCGGCGGCATGTGTGCCGTGAAGGAGGGAACGATTCTTCATACCCTGGCTTTGCCTCTGGCGGGACTTATGTCCCTTAAGCCGGCAGAGGAGCTGGCAAAGGACAGCGCCGTGATGAAGGATGCCAACAGGGCCCTGGGCCTGACTGACATGGAAAATCCCCTGCTGCGCATCGTGACCCTTGCCCTTCCCGTTATACCCGATGCCAAGATGTCGGATATGGGGCTGGTACAGGTGACTGCAAAACGGATAGTGCCGCTGTTTTCTGGGGAAGAATAGCGTAGGATATAGATGAAGTGAGGCAGATTTTGGTTATAAGGATTAATTCTATGGTGTGAGGAAGTAAATAAGGGACTGAAGCATTGCGGCGTTTATGCCGTTAATGCCTCAGCCCCACACTCATTCATCAGAATATCAGTTTTGCTCCATACTATAATTTTTTTAAAAATGGCGTTTGCTATTATGAATGCAATCAACGCTGCAATAACGCCGACTATAATGGAATTAACATTAAGTGGGGTGCCCAGTATTTTCCAGAGAATACTTATGATAGGTCCCACAAGCACGGCAGCAAAGCCTGCCTCATGGGTCTTGGTTCCTTTATAATAGATTGCAAACATCATTGGAACGAAATTAGTACATACTCTTATGTTTTGAGAGAATGATACTAAACTTTGAATAAGTACACCTGCATTTGTCATAGCAAAAAATGCATTGAGACAACAACTGAGAAATACTCCGATACGAAGGGCCAATAGCATCTGTTTATCACTAAATTCCTTCTTCCGTAACTTGGCAACTACATCACGGACAATATTTGTCACAAGTCCTAATGTCAGGCCGGCGCTGCTGCCAAGAATATTTAAAAGCAATGCACCGATTATCAAACCGGCAGCCAGAGGACTGAATTTCATAAGAATGAATTGAGGAAGTACTTGCGATGGAGTCATATCAGGAAAACTTGCTTTCATGTACAGTCCAACAGCAATTGCGAGCAGACCAACGGGGATACAGATTAGTCCAGCAAGGATACTGCCATTGCGTGCTGCTTTGATATCCTTAGCGGAAAGCGTGGCCTGAATGTATGACTGTGTACACGTTATGCCAAGAAAATAAGAGATTGCAGTTCCGGAATCGTTTAGGATTCCTCTGCTGAACAGATTTCTCCAATGCCAACCTTCGGCACCAAACAGAGAATCTGATGTAGCGACCATAGCGCCATAACCACCGCTGAGATTAATAGCTACCACAGTAGCTGCTATCAAGCCTATATACATAGCGCCCATCTTTATAAGCCCTCCATAGCTGGTTCCAAAAATACCGCCAAAGACGATAAAGAATAATACCATTATAATGCACAGTCCACAGGCCATATTAATGCTCACACCAGGCAGCATGGAAGAGACAAGTGCGGCAAAACCTTTAGTTTGGGAAATGGTAGAGAGGAAAACAGCACCAGCGCCAAAGAGTGCCACAAGAATCCTCAGTTTTTGGCCATATGTATGTACGAGAAACTGAGGTATCGTAGCCGTACCGTCTTTCTCTGATTTCCTATAAAAAAATCCAGCTATCAGATATGCCATGATAATGGTTCCGATACCACTACCCAGCGTCTGCCACCAGGCGGTCATTCCATATTTGAAAGCAGCTTCGGCGGTTCCTACTGTACTTGATGAACCAACCAGGGAACAGAGAAGTGCCCCGCTGACCATTACACTGTTGGAAGACCTGCTGGCAACGACGAAATCACTTGCGGACTTTACCTTGAGTTTAGACACAAAACCAACACCAGCTACAATTAAACACATAATGATAATACCAACTGCTAACATCTGTATACCCTCCTCGTTTTATCATGATAAATCAATGAATTTGTAATTGTGTAGACTATTTGTACAGTTGCATGACAGATGGACATAATTTTAATGAAAACAGTCCGGTAGCCAGATCATGGCACCGTCTGTCAAATATAGCTCGACATTCTTCAAAATCCTCTCTTCCTACTGCGCTAAACATATCTTCTGCAAGCTTTGTTAATAAAATTGACTCATCTTCTGCTTGTTTTATGTCCGCAGCACATGAAAGAGCCTGTATACGTTTAGTGCCAAATTCATTTTTTTGCTCTGCCAATGCTTCAAGGATAAATTCCATTGACGAAAGGCCGTCACATATGTCAACGACGTACCAAAGATTGGGATTGTCTTGTAAATTTAGACAACGGTACTGAAGATTCTGCATGACAGCAGACAGTTTTTTTAACTGCGGGAGTTGGCACTGTGCAATGGCAGGTATATCCAGTTCTTCTGGCTGAATCCACAATGGGTTGGCAACTTCAAAGTTCTGCTGTATACCACCGGACATATAAAATAATGCGTTAAATAACATATGACAGTTAAGAGGGTGATCCAGATTTTCAGGATGTCCTGCAAAAAGAAGGAGCTGCCTGTCTTTCATGGCGATAGCGGTTCTTCCTAACATGATGGCTTTCGCCTTTTTGGGATCCATCTGCCACTTTGCATCACCAAATCCAATAAATTCAGCAATTTTATCTAATTCAGATGTATCATCGAAGATAGGTCCTTGTTCAAAGGTAAACAGGACGCTTGGATCCATGTGGAAGAACACGGGACAATCAGCCTTAAAATTGCCGATGACAGTATCTCCGGTCAAAGTATAAAATGGGATAGTCCTGTCTTGTTCATAGCGGTAATTGACCAGCTTTGTATGTTCTAGAAGCCTGAATGGACGTGTTGCCTGGTTATAGCCAAGAGGAAGGTACATACCGGCACAGATGCCCAGATATTTTCCTCCATGACTAAAGTATTTCTGCAGCATTTCACCGCCGGCTGGTGTCATTGCCATAGCCTTTCCCGTGCTGGAACCACCGGGCATAATAAATATATCAATATTGCACAATCTTCCGTGACGGATATCGTCATCTGTGACTAAAGAGATATTAAATCCAGCAACAGTCAGTAACTGAGCAACATTGCACCAACATCTCACAAAACAGGCCCGTTCTGTCTGCCCGCAATAAACGCCAATTTTACACGATCTGAGAGGAATTGCTTCACAGGAAACCGGCATATCGGCTTCAATGAGTTTAAAGCCGTACTGTGAGGCATACCGTTTTAAAAAACACGTGAGGTACTTTTTCATATCTGGCTCGGAAGAAACATACTGTTCCGGAAGTAAATAACTGCCTGCCTCTGCGGTCTCCGGCCCAAGCTTAAGCGCTTCCGTCAGCCATAAAACATTGAATCCCTTTGTTGTTAATCTGTTGATGAAGGCATATTGCCTTGCGATAGACCGCGCAGTCTGATTGGAATTTTCAACTGGCCGGACTTTCTGATGAATTAATACATACATTTTCGACACTCTTAACCCCTCCATGAATTAAAAAAATAATAGGTTTCACTGTTATTGTTGCTGAATTAATCGAACATTATCTAAAAATATCAGTAATCAGTAAACGTTTGATGTATACTTAAAGTAATTAAAAGTCAAGGGGAGACAGCAAGATGAATATACTTCAGCTAAAATATTTTCAAACAATTGCAGACGAAGGAACAATAAAAGCTGCTTCACAAAAGCTTTTTATTACCCAGCCGGCTTTGAGCATGATGCTTGCCAAGATAGAGCAGGAGCTGGGCGTGGAGCTCTTTGAACGGGTAGGACGGAAGCTGGTCATAAACAGGTATGGGGAAGTGGTTCTTAAGTATACAAATAGGATATTGACTGATTTCAAAAATATTGATCTGGAAATGAAAGAGCTTCTCAACCAAAGTGAAAAGGATATATCAATCGTTACCACCAGCTCACAGCTCATCTCAGGAATGCTTCAGCATTTTAATTCTCTTCATCCTAATATGAATTGGTGTCTATATTCCGCCAATATGAATAACGCTGTCAAAATGCTGACCAACGGGAAAGTTGATTTCGCAATCACTTCCGATCCTGTTAATCATGAGCTTATTTTAACCCGGCCATTGCTGCGGGACGGTTTTGTTCTCGCGGTGCCATCCGGACACCGGTTCAGCCAGAGGACTTCCATACATCTTGCGGAAGCGGCAAATGAACGATTTATAGCGCTTCCAAAAGATTATGAATTCCGGAAATTGACAGATGATTTATGCAGGAAAGCAGGTTTTGAACCACGCATTAGTATGGAATGCGATCATCTTCTTAGAGCGGAATATGTTTCATCCGGTTTTGGTATTGTGATAACTACCCAGAAATCAGTGATAGATAAACGTTATCCAGGTCATGTTGATTTTATCAATATAGATATCCCAAAATGTGCCAGGACAATATGCCTGTCCGTATTAAAAGAAAAGTATATGAGTGCTTACCACAGGGACTTTTCTGAATCCATTATTGAATTTTACCAGAGTCATTATCCTGAACTGAGCATGAAAGGAGATAGCTGATTGCACATTAATGCTCTGAATAGGTCAGTATGGTTCCGTAAAGATCTGGTCTCCGGTCGCGAAAGACTGGGAATTGAATACGCGCTGTTTTGACCGTATCCGTATCAATTTCAACCACGATAACTGCTTCCTCCCTTTCAAGAGCGCATAACACTTTGGCAAAAAGGGTCAATAACCATGCTTAATCCGCAAAGTTTTTTCCGTCCTCTTCACCTGTTTTGTTGCATATGCTGATAAATAAGCCGTTTTCCATTGCATGAGTTCTAAGTTCCTCAGTCCACATATAGGCTCTCCAGGTGGAAGCACAATAAAAGATGATGTCTGCTCCTTTTAGGGCTAAAATGCGGGAGGGTTCCGGAAATGAGCGCTCATAGCAGATTAGAATGCCTATTTTCCCATATTCTGTGTTATATACGTTAAGGGCATCACCGCCGCGGAAATAAAGTTTTTCTTTCGATTTTAGTGCTGGTATATGCGCTTTCCTGTGTACCCCGCATAATTCACCCACAGGATTTATAAACGCGGCCGAGTTATAATATACCCCAGGAGAATCAAATTCAAACCAAGGAACAATGATGTAAACCTTATGTTTTTTGGCAAGAGCCTGGAAACTGGTTATGATTGTTCCATTCCTGGACTGTGCATATGCATAAAAAGCAGAATCTACTGTCATTGGAAAGTATTCCGTGGAAAAAAGCTCTGGAAGCTGGATGATTTGTGCACCTTTTACAATACATTCATTCGCCATTGCAAGCGCTTTAGTGAGGTTTGCTTGTATATTCCCCCTCTTTGAGGACATTTGTACTAGTCCTAATTTAACCTTTGCCACTATCAATACATCCTTTCTTATTCATACACCCCAAAGTGAATCTTTATCCGTAAGGTGCTTTATACAACTCTGAACATCAGCAACAGGAACCCTGCGGCAACCGCAGAGCCAATCACACCGGCCACATTGGGTCCCATGGCATGCATCAGGAGAAAATTAGTAGGATTGGCTTTACGTCCTTCTACCTGTGCTACACGGGCCGCCATTGGTACAGCAGATACGCCGGCTGCACCTATAAGAGGATTTATTTTTCCTTTTGTACAGAAATACAATAACTTTCCCAGTAATACACCTCCAACGGTAGAAAACGAAAAAGCAATTAACCCTAAAGCAATAATACCTAGTGTCTGGGGATTAAGAAAAACTGTGCCGTTTGCAGTTGCCCTGACTGTTGTTCCCAACATGATTGTGACAATATTGCACAATGCATTTTGTGCCGTATCGGAAAGACGTTCGGCACAGCCGGCCTCACGGAACAGATTCCCCAGCATCAGCATTCCAATAAGTGGAGCAGTGGAAGGGAGCAAAAGGACAATAATGCAGGTCACTGCAATTGGAAACAGGATTTTTTTCTGTTTTGCTTACTTTACGCAGCTGCTCCATTTTGACTTCCCGCTCTTTTTT